>JBDTNP010000181.1:0-2659 GCA_039933695.1 Betaproteobacteria bacterium
TCGCCGGCTGCATGGTAGGGCCGAACTTCCGGCAGCCTGATGCGCCTGCCGCTACTCGCTATACCGAGACCGACCTTCCGGGCGAGACCGCATCCGCGCCGGGCTCCGCGGGCGGCGCACAGCGCTTCGTGCCGGGCCAGGACCTCCCCTCGCAATGGTGGTCGTTGTTCCATTCCGATCCGCTCGATCGGCTGGTGCGCCAGGCCATCGCCGACAGTCCCAACCTGACCGCAGCCCAGGCGGCATTGCAGGTCGCGCGGGAAAACCTGGCGGCGCAGACGGGAGCGCTGCTTTATCCGAAGGTCGACGGCAATCTGGGCGCGACGCGCGAGAAGGTTTCCGGCGCTGCCTTCGGCCAGCCCGGTACCGGGACGTCGATATTCAACCTGTACAACGCGTCGGTCAACGTGTCTTATGAGCTCGACGTCGCCGGCGGCAACCGGCGCGAGCTCGAAGCGTTGCAATCGCTGGTCGACTATCAGGATTACCAGCTTGCCGGCGCTCACCTTGCGCTGACGTCGAATATCGTCACCGCCGCGGTAAGGGAAGCGTCGTTGCGCGCGCAGATCCAGGCGACGCACGACATCATCGACGCGCAGAACAAGCAGCTCGATCTGGTGCGGCGCCAGTTCGAGCTCGGGGCGATCGCCCGGCTGAACCTGGTGGCGCAGCAATCGCAGGCGGCGCAGACCGAGGCATTGCTGCCGCCGCTCGAGCGCCAGCTCGCGCAGACGCGCCATCAGCTCGCAGCACTTGCCGGCGGGCTGCCCAGCGACGGCGGGATTCCGACGTTCGATCTTGCGGCCCTGACCTTGCCTCAGGAGCTGCCGCTGACACTGCCCTCCGCGCTGGCGCGGCAGAGGCCCGACATTCGAGCCGCCGAAGCCTTGCTGCATCAGGCCAGCGCGCAAATCGGCGTCGCCACGGCAAACCAGTATCCGCAGGTCACGCTGTCGGGCAGCTTCGGCGCGCAGGCGACGCAACTGCATAACCTCTTTGCCGGGCCGACCGTCTGGAGCATCGGCGCCGGCCTGCTGCAGCCGCTGTTCCACGCCGGCGAGCTCGAGCACAAGCGCCGCGCCGCGGTCGCCGCGTACGATCAGGCCGCGGCGCAATATCGCCAGACGGTGCTGCTGGCGTTTCAGAACGTAGCCGATGCCTTGCGCGCGCTCGAAGCCGACGCCCGGACGCTGAAAGCGCAATCCGACGCCGAGCTCCTTGCGCGCGATACGCTCAACCTGACGCAGCGCCAATTCCAGCTCGGCGCCGCCAACTATATCGCCCTGCTCGATGCGCAGCGGCAATACCAGCAGGCGCGGCTCGCGCTGGTGCAGGCGCAGGCGGCGCGCTACGCCGACACCGCGGCGCTGTTCCAGGCGCTGGGCGGCGGCTGGTGGAATGGCGAGGCGACGAACACCGCATCCAGAGACGTCTCGAACAAATAGCGCCGCCCTAATCAGTCGCGCGGCCGAACGCACAACTCGAACGGAGAAGTACAAGATGAAAAAGCGCATGTTGCTCATGCTCCTAGGGATCGGATTGCTGGTTGGAGGAGTCGTCGGGTACAAGGTGTACGGCTTCAAGAAATACCAAAATCAAATGGCGTCGGCACCGATTCCATCGACGACCGTGACGGCCACCAAGGTCGAGTACCAGCAGTGGCAGCCGCAGACTACGGCCGTTGGCACATTGCGCGCCATCCGCGGCGTCGACGTGACCACCGAGGTCGCGGGACTGGTGCGCAGCATTCATTTCAAGTCGGGGGACGAGGTCAAAGCCGGCCAGGTGCTCGCGCAGCTCAACGACGAGACCGAGACCGCGCAGCTCAATTCGCTGCAGGCGGCAGCCGATCTCGCGGCGACCGTGTACGAGCGCGACAAGCAGTTGCTCGCCGCGGAAGTCGCGAGCAAGGCGCAGGTCGACGCCGATGCGGGCGACCTGAAGAGCAAACTTGCATTGGTTGCCCAGCAGGCGGCGCTGATCCGCAAAAAGACGCTGCGGGCGCCGTTCGCGGGGAAGCTTGGCATCAGTACCGTCAATCCGGGCCAGTACATGAATCCCGCCGACAAGCTCGTCACCCTGCAGACAATCGACCCGATCTATGTCGACTTCAACGTGCCGCAGCAACAGCTTCAGCAGCTGTCCGTTGGACAGAAGTTGACATTGACCACCGACGCCGCTCCGGGTCAAACCTTCGTAGGCAAGATCAATGCGATCAGTCCCAAGGTCGATCCGGCCACCCGCAACGTGATGCGCGAGGCGACGATACCGAACGCCAAGCGCGAATTGCTGCCGGGCATGTTTGCGTCCGTCAAGGTAAATTCGGGGACCGAGAATCGCTACTTGACCCTGCCCCAGACCGCGCTGACGTTCAACCCTTACGGTGATACCGTATTCGTCGTCAAGCCGACCGACAAGAAAGATGAGAAGGGTAACGTGGCACTCAGCGTGCAACAGGTCTTCGTTACCACCGGCCCAACGCGCGGCGACCAGGTCGCCATCCTCAAAGGCATCGAAGCGGGTGCCGAAGTCGTCACCAGCGGACAGGTCAAGCTGAAGAACGGCTCGCGGGTCGTCGTGAACAACACGGTCGTCCCGCTGGACAACCCGAATCCGACGGTACAGGAGCACTAGGCGCAACCATGAATTTCACAGACCT
>JBDTNP010000182.1:0-1732 GCA_039933695.1 Betaproteobacteria bacterium
AGTCGTCGTTCGACAAGCGCCCGGTTCGGATCTTGTGCTGATCGAGCCGTCCGACCGATCCCATCAGGCGCATCGCCAGTTGCGTGGCGCCCATTTCCATGCTGAAGATGGCGACCGGCATTTTCGACGTCAATGCGATGTGCTCGCCGATGTTGAGGGCCAATGCCGTCTTACCCATGCTCGGCCGACCGGCGATGACGACCAGGTCGCCTTCCTGCAGCCCCGAGGTCATGCGGTCGAGGTCGGTGAATCCGGTCGCGACGCCGGTGACGTCGGATGGGTTGTCGCGGTTGTACAGGAACTCGATTCGCTCGACGACCTGTGTCAGCAGCGGACGAATTTCCTGAAAACCCTGCTGGCCGCGCGCGCCATGCTCGGCGATCTCGAATACCTTGGTCTCGGCGTGATCGAGGATCTCGCGCACGCTGCGGCCCAGCGGATGGTAGGCCGAATCGGCGATCTCGCCGCCGGCGGCGGCAAGCCGGCGCAGGATCGCGCGCTCCCGCACGATCTCGGCGTAGCGCCGGATGTTGGCCGCCGTCGGCACGTTCTCGACCAGCGCGCCCAGGTAGGCCATGCCGCCGACGTAGTCGAGCTTGGTCAGCGACTGCAACGCCTCGGCCAGCGTAACCACGTCGGCCGGCTTGTTGTCGGCGATCAACCCGACGATCGTCTTGTACAGCAGGCGATGCGCGTCGCTGTAGAAATCCTCGGCGCCAAGGATGTCGGCGACTCGATCCGCCGCGCCGTTGTCGAGCAGCAGCCCGCCCAAAACCGACTGTTCGGCCTCAATCGAATGGGGCGGAACCTTGAGCGCTTCAAGCTCGCGATCGTTGGGCATGCGGAAGGATTCGGGCTTGCGGAAAGGCACAGGCATTCTAGCAGTTGGCCGCCGCGCGTTGGGGTCGGCTGCCCCTGCTGAATGATCAGCCGGGAGTTTACGCGCGCCGCCAAAGAAATGGGGCCGCTTTCGGCCCCATTTCGAGACTAGCGGCGCGAAGGGCCGGTCAGCCGGCCTGGACGCCGGTCGTATCGCCCAGGACGTGTACGTTGATGTGCGCGACGGCGTCGGCGTGCAGCGCGATCGTCAGCGGAAACTCGCCGATATGCTTCAGCGGCCCGTCGGGCATGCGCACCATCGCCTTCTCGACCGTATGGCCCAGCCCTGCCAGCGCGTCGACGATGTCGACATTGGTCACCGAACCAAACAAGCGGCCATCGACGCCCGCCTTTTGCGTGATCTGCACCGACACCCCGTCGAGCTTGGCGGCGCGCTCCTGCGCCTGCGTCAGTCTTTCCGCGGCCGCCCGCTCGAGTTCGCCGCGCTTTTCCTCGAGCAGCTTGAGGTTCTCGGGCGTCGCGCGCTTGGCCTTGCCTTGCGGGATCAGGAAATTGCGGGCGTAGCCCTGCCTGACCTTGACCACTTCGCCGAGATCGCCGACGTTGTGCACTTTTTCCAGCAATATGATTTGCATTCGAGTCTCCGCTCAGTGCAGGTCGGTGTAGGGCAGCAGCGCGAGAAAGCGCGCCCGCTTGATCGCGGTCGACAGCTGCCGCTGATAGCGCGCCTTGGTGCCGGTGATGCGAGCCGGCATGATCTTGCCGTTTTCCTGCACGAAGTCCTTCAGGACGTCGATATCCTTGTAATCGATCTGCTTGACGCCCTCGGCGGTAAAGCGGCAGAACTTCTTGCGCTTGAACAGGTTATTCCCGCGCTCGCGCTTCTTGCCAT
>JBDTNP010000183.1:0-4828 GCA_039933695.1 Betaproteobacteria bacterium
ATAGCGGACTGGCGAACGCGTCGCCGTCGGGCGAATTCGATATCCACGACAGCCCCCACATCTGGAGCTGGCCGGCTTCCGACATCTTGTTGAGCTCTGGCCATTTCTGCGTGAAAAACACCATGCGAATGCCGATCGCATCCATGCACTTTTTCCACAGCTCGTTGTCGACCCGGTCGAGCGCCGACGGCGTGTTGGCCTTGATGATCTGCAAAGGCTTGCCGTCGGGCGTCTCGCGATAGCCGTCGCCGTCGCGGTCCTTGTAGCCGAACTTGTCGAGCAGCGCGCGGGCGCCGGCCGGAGCGTACAGATCGTTGGCGCGCAGCGTCGGATCGTGACCGGCGAGTCCCGGCGGCACGAGTTGCGACGCGGGCTCTGCCTGGCCGTGGCGCAGGACCTCGATTTCAGCCTTTCGATCGTAGCCCAGGATCATCGCACGGCGCAGCGCGATCTTTTCCGGTGTGTAGCCGCCGACAACCGGGTCGTCCATATTGAAAAAGACAAAACTGAGCGAAGGTTGGGTCTGGCGGTGCAACTTGACGGAGCGCCGGGTGTAATCGGCGCGCAGCTGATTTTTGTCGAGGACATTGTCGGCCAGCGCCCGCGGCAATTCCAGATAGTCGAGCTGGCCGCTATCGAACGCGAGCAGGCGCGGCTGGTCCTCCTCGATGACGCTGACCTCGATGCGGCCGACGATCGGCAGTTTCTTCCCGGCGTTGTCCTTGGCGATCGCCGCGTCGCCGGGCTCGGTGCCTTCGCCGGGCACCGGATAGGTCTGCTCGCGAAAATCCGGGTTCGCTTCGAGCACGATCTTCTGGCCCCGCACCCACTCCTTCAGGCGGTAAGGGCCGGTGCCCACCGGGTGCTCCATTGCGCGGTTCGACGCATCGGCATGCGCCTCGACGACCTCGCGGGCGACCGCGGACAGTGCGGCATCGGCGAGCCAGTGTGCGAACGTGTAATTGGGGTCCTTGAACCGCACCCGCAGCGTATAGCGGTCGATCGTCTGCAGGCCCTCGATCTTCGCGTCGTAATCGAAGCGGCCGGCTTTGCGCGCGATGGCAAGCACCTCGTCGAGCCCGACCAAACGGTGATCGAAAACGTACAGCCAGTACGAGCGTATCTTCGGGTCGAAAATCCGCTTGATGCTGTAGACGTAGTCCTCGGCGGTCAGCTCGCGCCGCTTGCCCTTGAACGCCGGATCGGACGCGAAGTAGATCCCCGGCTTGACCTTGACCGTGTACGTGCGGCCTCCGTCCGTGATCTGCGGCATGCCGTCGGCGGTGTTCGGTACCATGCGCACCGGACGCGCGAAGTAGTCGTAGGTGTACAACGTCTCGAAGATCGACCGGCAGATGTCGAACGAGTACGAGTCGCTGATCGCCTGTGGATCGAAGCCCGACTCGGCGACCTGCTGCGCGACGTGAAGCGTCTTGGTCATGTCCGCAGCCGATGCCGGCAGCGCCGCCAGCGCGCAGGCGATTGCGAGCATGACGGCCGGCGCAAGACGCGCCAACGCCGCAACGGATGGGCGCGCGCGGCGACAACTCGGCGTATCGAGCGTGGACATCGCGAGTCAGGCTTTGCCGAGCCCGCGGCGCAGCCGCGCGATGCCGTCGGCGAGCCGGTCGGTGTCGGCCGCGAAGCACCAGCGTACGAAGCCCTCGCCCTCGGGGCCG
Organism: Betaproteobacteria bacterium; assembly: GCA_039933695.1. Taxonomy (GTDB): domain Bacteria; phylum Pseudomonadota; class Gammaproteobacteria; order Burkholderiales; family Casimicrobiaceae; genus PALSA-1003. Next base: position 1,680 of record JBDTNP010000183.1, read on the forward strand.
AAAGCGCTGCCGGGCGCGAGTCCCAGGCCGACCTCGCGCACCAGCCGCTTGCAGAATTCGAGGCTGTCGGTGACGCCGGCGACGCGGAAGAAGACGTACATCGCCCCCTTCGGGGCGGCGGCGCTGACGCCAGGGATCGCGTTCAGCTCTCCGACCAGGAAATCGCGTGCCGCGCGATAGCGCTCAAGCGTATGTGCGATCGTCGCTTCGCCGTCGTTGATCGCGACCACGGCGGCGCGCTGCACGAACGTCGGCGAACACGAGGTGTTGTATTCGATCAGCTTCCCCAGGTCAGGCAGCAGCGTGCCCGGCGCGACGATCCAGCCGAGCCGCCATCCGGTCATCGCCCAGGCCTTGGAAAAGCTGTTGGTGCTGACGATGCGGTCGCCGGGGCTGCTCAAGTCCAGGAATGACGGGGCGCAGGCCCGCGCGGCCGGCGCGTCGTAATACAAGCGCTCGTAGACGTCGTCGGCGATGATCCAGATGCCGAGCTTGCGGCAATGCTCGAGAATCGCCGCCTGTCCGGCGCGATCGATCGTCCACCCAGTCGGGTTGTTCGGCGAATTGATCAGCACCGCGCGCGTGCCCGGCGTCAGCGCGTCGAGCAGCCGAGCTACGTCGAGCGTCCAGCCTCCGACGCCGAACGACAGCGCGACGCGGACGACTTCGGCGCCAAGGATCTTCGGAATCTCGGTGAGGTTCGGCCACAGCGGCGTCACGCAGACGACGCGGTCGCCCGGATCGATCAGGGCCTCGACCGAAAGCATCAGCGCCGACATGCCCGACGCCGTTACGGCGATATCGGCGGCGGCGACGCTGCGGTGCCAGCGCGATACGTACGCGGCGATGGCTTCGCGCAGCTCGGGAATCCCGAAATTCTGCGTGTAGAACGTCTCGCCGGCGTTTAGCGACGCCACCGCCGCATCGCGAATGTACGTCGGCGTTATCTGATCCGGTTCGCCGAACCAGAACGGCAGGATGTCGGCGTTTCCCATGCCGACATTGGCGACTTCGCGGATCTGCGAGGCGACGAGCGATCGAACGGCTTGGCGGGCTTGAAGGTCGAGGTTGCGAGGATCGGCGGTCATTACAGGCGCACGGGCCGTAAACGGAGCGTTGGCGCAGCGCCTTTATACTTGGCACCCGCTTCTATGGCAAATGAGTGGCAAATGAGTGGCCAGTAGCAAACGAGGGCAAGCGAGGCGAGCGCGAGCCCGCTGCTATAATCTCGCGGTCTTCATCGCGCGGATCGGCATGAGCTACCTCGGCAGCGCTATCGCCATACTCGTTTGCGGGGGCCTGGGGACCGCGATCGCGTGGTTTGTCGTGTCGCCGCTGGGTCTGGATGGGGTTGCCGCCGGCCTGACGACGGCGTTCGCCGCGATGATCGCCGCAACGCTGCTGTTCGCCTGCGGCGTGGCGCTGGGCAGGGCGCTGCAGCTTTTCAAGTAGGCCGGCACCGACCGGGGAAGACTCGGCCCGTTCCGCGCCCAACCGCACGACCTTCGGCGTACGACCAGGCCGCGCCGGCCGACAGGTCCTCCCCGCTCGGCGCCGACTTTCCTCGGCGATCCTTTCAGTGCGACGCGGCAGCAATCAGCGCCGGCGCGATCGCCTCGCGAGCGCCGGCGAAGCTATCGTCCGGGCGCGCGCGCGTCATCACCAGGACCGCCAGCGCGAGCAATACGCTGAACAACACGCCGATGGCCACGGCCTCGGCGGCCAGCGCCGCGAGGTCGCGCCATACGCGCGGGGCGACCGCTTCGACGGCACGTCTTGTCTGCATCTTTTCTCCTTTGCCCGCGGCCTGAAGATTCCGCGGCAATGTCATTGAAGCCCTGCGCAACGGCAAGGCCGGGCCGGGCCGGTGGCGCACCGGCGATCAATCATGGCGAATCGAGGGCAGACGGCAAGGCGGCAGCGTAGTGCTTGGGGGCTGCGGTATAGTCGAATCGCCATGAGCCGCCGCATCGCCATCGTCGAGGACGAACCCGCGATCCGCGCCAATTACGCCGACGCGCTGAAAAAGCAGGGCTATGAGGTCGCCACCTATGCCAGCCGCGGCGACGCGCTCGCGGCGTTCCGCACGCGGCTGCCCGACCTCGCGCTGATCGACATCGGCCTCGGCGACGAAATCGACGGCGGCTTCGCGCTGTGCCGCGAGTTGCGCGCGCTGTCGGAATCGCTGCCGATCATTTTCCTGTCGGCGCGCGACTCCGACTTCGACGTCGTCGCCGGGCTGCGGCTCGGTGCCGACGACTACCTGACCAAGGATGTGAGTCTGCCGCATCTGTCGGCGCGGATCGCCGCGCTGTTCCGGCGCAGCGACCTGCTCGCCGCGCCGCAGGCGGTCGAGGAGCTAATCGCGCGCGGGCCGCTCAAGCTCGACTTGAAGCGCCTGACCGCCTACTGGAACGATCGCCGCGTCGACCTGACGCTGACCGAATTCTGGATGGTGCATACGCTGGCGAAGCATCCGGGACACGTCAAGGACCGCGATAGCCTGATGCGCGACGCCAGCATCGTCGTCGACGACAGCACGATCACCTCGCACGTCAAGCGCATCCGCCGCAAGTTCGCCGCGCTCGACCCCAAGTTCGATTGCATCGCAACGGTCTACGGCATGGGGTATCGCTGGAACGCGACCGAGCAATGAGCCGCTTTCGGATCGCGCTGGGCATCCGCGCGCAACTGCTGCTGGTGCTGATGGTGTTCCTGACGATACCGTGGCTCGGCTACGAATACGTACGCGAGCTCGAGCGCTTCCTTCGCGACGCGCAGCAGAAGACGCTCGCTGGAACCGCCCAGGCCGTGGCGACGGCCCTGCACGACCGGCCGCGGCTGTTCGAGACGCCGGACGCGGCTCGCGAGTCGCTGGCGGCGCAACGTGCGCTGGATGGCGCGCCGGAGGTCGAAGCGACGCCGCAGCTCGCCGGCACGTCCGGTCCCGCGGTCGCGCCGTCGGCCGAAATCGGACAGATCATCCAGGGTTTGTCGCGGACGAACGCGCGGATCTGGGTGATCGATCGCCAGCTCGACGTGCTGGCGCGAGCAGGGAGCCTGAAGCGGCCGCCGCTGCCGGAGACCGACGCCCCGGACTCGGCGATCCCGCGCTTGTGGCGATGGATCGAACGCGAGACGCTGTATCC
>JBDTNP010000184.1:0-3283 GCA_039933695.1 Betaproteobacteria bacterium
TGCGCCTGCAGCCCGACGATGCCGAGGATGCCGAACGAGAAGATCAGGATGCCGATCAGGGCTTCCAGCAGGAAGCCGCCGGACTGGGTTCGCTTGTAATTGACTCTGTTCATCATGGACAACCTGCAGGATCGGTCGACGCCATTGCGGGATCACAAAGCTTGGTACCGCCGCTGCCGCCGAGCGCCTGGACGACGACGCGCAACGGGCGCGGAGTGGAGACGCTGCTGCTGGTGATGTCGATCTGGGTCAGCGACGCGGTGGCGTCGGCGTTGGGGAGGATCCGCCCCAGCCCGTCGAAGGTGACCGTGGTGACGCCGCCGGCGCCGGTGACGCTGACGTTCGCTCCGCCCTGATCGGCGAATACGAACGGCGTGACCGGCCACGGATGCGCCGCATCCGAGCCGTCGTCGTTCGCTCCGTCGGTCGGATTGAGCGCATAGACTTTGTATCCGACGGCGGGATCGAGGACGAACCACGCCGGGGTGTTGCGCCTGATCGCCTCGGCCTGGGTCTGCTTTACGCCATTGAGCAGCGCCTCGCCGGCGTTTCGTATGCGCGAGTTGGCGATGAAATCGCTGTACATCGGGCCGGCGAGCAGGATGAGGAATGCAAAGATCACCACCGCGATCATCAATTCGATCAGCGTGAAGCCGCGCGTGCGCGGTCCGGGCATTTGCGACCTCAAGTGCACGAGCCATCCTTGCGGGTGACCCAGCAGGTGGCGCTACTCTTGCCCCATGTACCCGTGCTGGTCGTCGCGCGGACGTCGGCCTGGGTGACCGTATAGACATAGCTGCCCATGCCTTCGGCGGCGACGCCGGTCGCCGTCAGTACATACGTCGTTGCAGTCTCGGTCGGACAGGTGAAAGTGAATGTCCTGACGTTCGCCTGGACTTTCGCCTTGATGCCGCCGGCACCAGCGCAACCGCCGGTATAAGTCCGATTGTCCAGAAAATACTGCTCCATCCGCGTGCGGAAGTCCGACAGGCCGCGCGTCGCCTCGATGATCTTGCTGCGCCGGACATAGTCGGCGTACGACGGCAGCGCGATCGCCGCCAGGATGCCGACGATCGCGACCACCACCAGCACTTCGATCAGCGTGAATCCGCGCGCGCCCTGGCCCAGCAGGCTCGTTCGCGACCGGATTGCGGCTTCTCCCATGAAGATCTCCCTGTTCGGTTGCAGCGGATAGTATGTCGCCCTCCAGAGACAGGCAAAGCGGTCCGATGTGAGGTATTGCCAACGGAACAAACGGTTATGTGCGTGCAATCGCCCGACAGAATGTCGTCGACAACCCTGCTGGCCGGGATCGGGCGGCGGCTACGGACAGCGTTGCCCGGTCGGCTGGACGCGGGCACGGCCGCTGTTGGCCAGCACCACCTGCAGCGCGTCCTGGCCGGGCTTGCAGACGACGAACGTGCCCATCTGCAGCGCGCCGGAAAGCATCCTCGCGTGGCCCAGGCTGGTGTAGGACACATAGTCGGAAACCGGGCGGTTGCCGCGCACGGTGATGCCGTTGCGCGGAGGTCCTTCGGTGCGGATGACGGTCTCGCCGGCGCTGATTTCCCCGTCCTGGTTCTCATCGACGTATAAGATCCAGCCGAGCTCCCAACCCGTGCCGTCGTCCGCGCATTGCTGCCGATCGGACGACTTGCACAGGTTGACCCGGTAGCCGGTTTTGATCGCCTCGCTGCGGGCGAGATTCAGCGTCCCGGCTAGGAAATGGGCGTGGTTGGCAAGCTCCTGCGCCGCGATCCAGTTCCGATACGAAGGACCGGCGGCTAGCACCAGCAACCCGACGATCGCAACGGCAATCAGCAATTCGACCAGCGAAAAGCCTTCCCCGGAGCTCGGCTCCGGTCCGGCATCGGCATCCTCTCGACCGGGCATTGCGCGTCCTTTTTCCGCCTACCGGCGGGGGCGGAGGCCCGCCGCCTCTGATGCGAAAAAGCCTAGACCAGGACGTGCAAAGACGGCTGCGGCGGATTGCCTAAGCCATTGGTGGGTATCACTGAACCCGAGACGTCTTGACGCTATAACGTCAAAAGCGGTACGCTGGTCGCATGGACGATTCAAAGCGGGCCACCGTTTATTTCGATACGCACGTGCACCGGGCCTTGCGCCTGAAAGCCGCGGCCGCTGATCGGTCAATTTCCGATGTTGTCAATGAAGCCGTAAAACTGGCGCTGGCTGAAGATGCCGAAGACCTTGCGTCATTTGACGAGCGCAAGGCTGAGCGAAGCGTTTCGTTCGAGTCTTTTGTCCGTGCCCTAAGGCAGCGTGGCCGTATATAGGCTGCTGATCAAGCCGTTGGCTGGAAAAGAGATCGAATCGCTTGGTCAGAAGAAGGACCGTCAACGCATCGTGAATCGAATCGCCGCCCTTGCCTCCGAACCGCGGCCGGCGGGATGTGAAAAGCTTGCCGGAGCGGAGGGGCGTTATCGAGTTCGCCAAGGCCAGTTTCGAATCGTTTACGCCGTCGATGACGCGAGGCGTACCGTTGAAATCGTCAAAGTCGGTCACCGTCGTGAAATCTATCGCGGCGCCGGCTGACCTCTCGCTCAATCCAGGCGCCACGCCGGCGCTGGCGCGCGTGCCGGCGCCAAGCGATAATCAAACGCTTCATGGCGGCCCTGAAGCGCCACCCATCGGAGTCCCCGATTAACGCTCCGGAACGCGTGCGCCGGTCCCGGCAATCGAAGCCGTCCTTTGTCTGGGACGATCCGCTTCTGCTCGCCGAGCAGCTCTCGGAGGACGAGCGGATGGTTCGCGACGCGGCGCATGCGTACGCGCAGGACAAGCTTGCGCCGCGGGTCACCGACGCCTTTCGCCACGAGCGCTCCGACCCGGGGATTTTTCGTGAAATGGGCGCGCTGGGCCTGCTGGGCGCGACCTTGCCTGCCGAGTTCGGCGGCGCGGCCTTGAACTATGTCTGTTACGGCCTGATCGCCCGCGAGGTCGAGCGGGTCGATTCCGGCTACCGCTCGATGATGAGCGTGCAAAGCTCGCTGGTGATGTATCCGATCCACGCCTACGGATCAGATGCGCAGCGCCGCAAATACCTGCCAGTTCTGGCCAGCGGCGAGGCGATAGGCTGCTTCGGCCTGACCGAGCCGAACCACGGCTCGGATCCCGGCTCGATGGTGACGCGCGCGAAATCCGCGCCCGGCGGCTACAAGCTCTCCGGCGCCAAGATGTGGATTTCCAATTCGCCGATCGCCGATGTGTTCGTCGTCTGGGCCAAGACCGACGACGGCATCATCCGCGGCTTCATCCTCGA
>JBDTNP010000185.1:0-4782 GCA_039933695.1 Betaproteobacteria bacterium
TGATTTCGACGGTGGTGACGCCCTCGGCGATCAGGCGCCTCAGCCGAACCGCGCTTTGCGCGACCAGTTCGTCTTCAGCGGCGGCACGGGTGGCGCGCACGGTCGAAGCGATACCGCCGCCGGCCTTCGCGATCTCCTCGTACGATACGCCGGCAAGCCGCATTTCGAACTCGTCGGCGCGGTTGCCGGCATGAACCAGATGCGTGTGGCAGTCGATGAGTCCGGGAGTCAGCCACGCACCGCGGGCATCGTGCTCGGTCTTGGCGCGCCATCCGGACGGAAGATCTCGCCGCGAACCGACCCATGCGATGCGGCCGTCGCGGACGGCGAGCGCGCCATCGCGGATCGACCCGTAGCCATCCGCGCTGCCGGTCGCCGGATCGATCGTCGCGAGATGGACGTTGGTCCATACTGCATCCCAGCCGAGGTCGGCGCTCACGTCAACAACCGCTTCAAAGTGATCGCGTATCGCGCCGCGCTTTCCGCGGCGCGCGTATGCACGCCGTTGCGGACGTGCCATTGTCCGCCCGCCATGACGTCGCCGACCGGCGCTTTCACCGGCCCGAAGATCGCGCTGTCGAGCAGCGCGTCGCCCTGCTGCTGCCCGGGGGCGGGGGCGGAATCGGATTGATCGAGCACGACCCAGTCGGCCCGATGGCCGGCGGCGATGGCGCCGATGCGCTGTCCCAAAGCCTGTGCGCCGCCGCTGCAGGCGGCGCGATAGAGCCCGCCACCGAACGATTCCGCGCGGGCGAGCCCGAATACGTTGCGCTGCTCGTACTTGATGCGCTGGCCGTATTCGAAAAGCCGCAGCTCGAGAAACGGGTCGACGTTGACATGGCTGTCGCCGCCGATGCCGAATCGGCCATCGCGCGCAAGAAAGGCCTTCGCGCTGAACAGACCGTCGCCGAGATCGCCTTCCGTCGTCGGACACAAGCCGGCGACGGCTGTGGAACCCGCCAGTCCTGCCGTCTCGCCCCGGTCCATGTGCGTCGCGTGGATAAGACACCAGCGCTCGTCCACTGCGATGTTGTCGAGCAGCCATTGCACCGGACGCGCTCCGAGCGACGCGATGCAGTCGTCGACCTCCTTCTGTTGCTCGGCGACATGAATGTGCACCGGCATCGCGGCGTCGAGATCGTCGCGAAGCCCGAGCAGGCGCCGCAGCTCCTCAGGCGCGACGGCGCGAAGCGAGTGCGGCGCCACGCCGAGTCGTTGCATCGGATGTATCGAGCATGCGCGAGAACTGCTCGGTGTCGGTGACGAATCGGCGCTGGCCGGCGGTCGGCGCGAGGCCGAAATTGCTGTGCGCGTAAAAAACGGGAAGCAGCGTCAGTCCGATCCCGGCGCTGTCGGCGGCGGAACGAATCCGTTCGGCCATCTCGACCGGGTTCGCGTAAGGCTTGCCTGCGGAATCGTGATGCAGGTAGTGAAATTCGGCGACCGATGTGTAGCCCGCTTCCAGCATTTCGACGTAAAGCCGCGTCGCGATCGTTTCCACATCGTCCGGCGTCAGTCGCGCCAGGAAGCGATACATCAACTCCCGCCAGGCCCAGAAGCTGTCGCCTTCGGGACCGGCCCTTTGCGTCAGCCCCGCCATCGCCCGCTGGAACGCGTGCGAGTGCAGGTTCGGCATGCCGGGAACGACCGGGCCGTTCAGGCGCTCGGCGGCGACGTCGGTCATGTTCGCCGCGACGCTGGCGATCACGCCGTCGTCGCCGACAACGATCAGCACGTGGTCGGCCCAGCCCGAAGGCAGCATCGCGGTGGGAGCGAGGTACCGTCGCGGCATCAAAGAGCGATCAGTCGTTCCAGGAAGGCAACAGATCGGCGACGTCCTCGGTGAGTGCGCCGCTTCCGACCAATTCGCTGATCGCGGCGATGTCCGGCGCGAAGTAGCGGTCCTCGGCGTAGAACGCGACTCGCTTGCGCACCGCGGCGTGCACAGCCTGCAGCTTTGCCGAAGTCTTCAGCGGCGCTCGGAAGTCGATGCCCTGCGCCGCGGCGAGGAGCTCGATCGCGACGATGGTCCGGCTGTTCCGCGTCATGTCGCCGAGCCGCCGCGCGGCGAACGTCGACATGCTGACGTGATCTTCCTGGTTGGCCGAGGTCGGCAGGCTGTCGACACTGGCCGGATGCGCGAGCGACTTGTTCTCCGAAGCGAGCGCCGCGGCGGTGACGTGCGCCATCATGAACCCCGAGTTGATGCCCGGATCGCGCACCAGGAACGGCGGCAATCCCGACAGCGATTCGTCGATCAGCAGGGCGATGCGCCGCTCCGCGAGCGCGCCTATCTCGGCGATGGCGAGCGCGACGACGTCGGCGGCGAGCGCCACCGGCTCGCCGTGGAAATTCCCGCCGGAAAGCACCTCGCCCGACTCGGCAAACACCAGCGGATTGTCGGTCACCGCGTTCGCCTCGATCGCGAGGGTCGCCGCGACATGCCGCACGAGGTCGAGGCAGGCGCCCATGACCTGCGGCTGGCAGCGCAGGCTGTAGGGATCCTGGACCCGATCGTCGTCGACCAGGTGCGAGCGGCGAATCTCGCTGCCGCTAAGCAGGGCGCGGTACTTCGCCGCGACGTCGATCTGTCCCGCCTGCCCGCGCACTTCCTGGATCCGGGCGTCGAACGGCGTGTCGCTTCCCTTGGCGGCATCGACCGACAGCGCGCCCGTCACGACGGCCGCGGCGAAAATATTCTCGGCCTCGAACAGCGCCTTGAGCGCCAATGCGGTCGACACCTGCGTGCCGTTCAGCAGCGCCAGTCCCTCCTTGGCGGCGAGCGACACCGGCGCAAGGCCCGCGCGTCCCAAGCCTTCGCTCGCCGCCATCGCGGCGCCGTCGATGCGGACTTGGCCCTCGCCCATCAGCGCCAGCGTCATGTGCGCCAGCGGCGCAAGATCGCCGGAGGCTCCGACCGAGCCTTGTGAAGGAATCGATGGCAGGACGCCGGCGTTGTAGAGTGCGATCAGCGCATCGATCAGTTCGGGCCGTACCCCGGAATAGCCGCGCGCCAGGCTCGCGGCCTTGAGCACCAGGACAAGACGCACGGTCGCATCGTCGAGCGATGGACCGGTGCCGACCGCGTGCGAGTGAACGAGGTTGGTCTGCAGCCGTTCCAGCTGATCGTGCGCGATGTGCGTTTTGGCGAGCTTGCCGAAACCGGTATTGATGCCGTAAGCGGGCGCGCCGTGATCGACCGCCTGTTGTACCGCTGCCCGCGAAGCGTCGATGGCCGACCGGGTTACCGGGTCGAGCGCCACGGAGATGCCGCCGCGCGCGATCCGACGCAGCATCCCGAGCGTGAGCTTGCCCGCCGCAATGGTGAGCCCGGCCTTCATCAGGCCGGTCCCATGTTCGGCATGCGTGCGTCAGTCTCGATGACCAAACGCGCTGCCGTCAGTCATGCGCGATCGGCGCGAGGCCGGCTGTCATTTCCGATCGACCATCGGCAGCACGAGCCCTTGTTCCGCCGCACACCGGATTGCATCCTCGTACCCGGCGTCGGCGTGCCGCATTACTCCGCTTGCCGGGTCGTTGGTCAGCACGCGCTCGATGCGCCGGGCGGCGGCGGCGGTTCCGTCGCAGACGACGACCATGCCGGCGTGCTGCGAGAACCCCATGCCGACACCGCCGCCGTGGTGGATGCTGACCCAGGTGGCCCCGCTCGCGCAGTTGAGCAGGGCGTTGAGGAAAGGCCAGTCGGACACGGCGTCCGATCCGTCGCGCATGCCTTCGGTCTCGCGATTGGGACTCGCCACCGATCCCGAATCGAGATGGTCGCGGCCGATGACGATCGGCGCCTTCAGCTCGCCGCTCGCGACCATGTCGTTGAACGCGAGGCCCGCGCGCGCCCGATCGCCCAGGCCGATCCAGCAAATGCGCGCCGGCAATCCCTGGAACTTGATGCGCGTCCGCGCCATGTCGAGCCAGTGATGCAGCTGCGCGTTCTGCGGAAGAAGCTGCTTCAGCTTCGCGTCGGTCCGGTAGATGTCCTCGGGGTCGCCCGACAGCGCCACCCAGCGGAACGGCCCGACGCCGCGGCAGAACAGCGGACGAATGTACGCGGGCACGAAGCCGGGGAAATCGAACGCATTGCCGACACCCGCCTCCAGAGCCATCTGCCGGATATTGTTGCCGTAGTCGAACGTCGGCACGCCCATCTCACGAAAGGCCAGCATCGCTCGCACTTGTACGGCCATCGATGCCTTCGCGGCCTTGATCACGCCGGCCGGATCGCCAGCGCGCCGGGCCTCGGCTTCTTCGAGCGACCACCCGGACGGCAGGTAACCATTGAGCGGATCGTGTGCGCTGGTCTGGTCGGTCACGATGTCGGGCCGCGCTTCGCGGTCTCCGGCCTGCGCGCGACGAACGAGCTCGGGAAAGACCTCGGCCGCGTTGCCGAGCAATCCGACCGAGACCGCGCGGCCGCCGGTGTGCGCCTCCTGGATGATTGCCAGCGCGCGATCGAGCGTGGCCGCCTGAAAGTCGAGATAACCGGTATCGAGCCGCATCCGGATCCGACTCGGATCGCATTCGACCGCCAGCATCGACGCGCCGGCCATCGTCGCCGCCAGCGGCTGCGCCCCACCCATGCCGCCCAGGCCGCCGGTGAGAATCCATCTTCCTTTGAGGTCGCCGCCGTAATGCTGTCGGCCGGCTTCGGCGAAGGTTTCGTACGTACCCTGAACGATGCCCTGGCTGCCGATATAGATCCACGAGCCGGCGGTCATCTGGCCGTACATCATCAGGCCTTTGGCGTCGAGCTCGTGGAAGTGGTCC
>JBDTNP010000186.1:0-2126 GCA_039933695.1 Betaproteobacteria bacterium
AAGTACTGAACCGCCGCGCCGACGTCATGATCTCGGAATCGGTCGAGGCGGTCGTCCAGCAAAGACTGAAGCCCGGCCTTTGCGCGGTCAATCCGACCAAGCCGCTCCAATACGGCGAAATGGCCTACCTGCTGCCCCGAGGCGATACGGTCTTCAAAGCCTGGGTCGACCAGTGGATGCACCTGGCCAAGGCGAACGGCGAATACGACCGCATCGTCGAAGCCTGGCTCAAGTAAACGCGTGTAATGATCGTGGCGTCGCGCGGCGGCGGCGATCAGGGAGTCCCGCAATGAACGAAGAGACCTTTAACCTCAGCATCCGCAAGTTTCTGAAGATGGTCGGCATCAACTCGCAGCGGGAAATCGAGCAGGCTGTCGCTCGCGCGATCGCCGACGGCTCGATCGCGGGCCGGGAAAGTTTTCCCGCCTACGTGACGCTGGGCGTGCCGGGCTTGAAGATCGACGTCAGATTCGACGGCGAGATCAGGCTCGAATAGCGGTCGCCCTGCGCGCAGCAAAGCCGACCGTCGCCGGTCGGCCCCGCGGTTTTGCGGCGATCAGGTCCGGCCCTTCGCCGGCGGACGGCGGCGCAATGCCGGATCCTCTTCGCGGGCGCGTTCGCGCGCGAGCTGCTCGGCGCGGGCGAGCTCCGCCTCTTCAGCGGCCGACTTCGGGGCCGCGTCGCGCGCGGCCTTGTCGACGCGGCCCGATTTCACGAAAGCCGCCTCCGCATCATCGAACTCCCGCGCGGCCTTGTAATTGCCCTCGCCGTGCACTTTGTCGTCCTTGGGTTTCATTGTCGTTTCCTTATCGGTTGCTGAAGCCGTAACGCGCGCTTTCGCGCGCGCGTGCCGTCGAAAGGCAAAGTGGCTCACTGTTGCGCGCTGCCGCCAGCGGCTGCTGCGCTGCTGGTCGAGGAGTCATACTCGGTCGACTGACCGTTTAGCGCGCGGCAGGCCTTCAGCGCATCGCCGACCTGGCCGCTGCAATCGTCGCTGTCGCCCGCGCTGCTGGCCGGCGCCGCGGTTGCGACGGCATTCGAACGGCGGCAGCTTGCCAGCGGCGACCCGGTCATGCCGCTGCACTCGTTAGAAGTGCCCGCGCCGCCAGGTGCCCGTCCGTATGGGCTGCGATTCAGTTGCTCACAGGTTGCCAGTGCGGCGCCGGTCGTGCCGCTGCAATCGTGCGTCGCGCCGCGCGGCGCGTCCGATGGGGCGACTTGCGCAAAGCCAATCGTCGCCGCGCACAACGTCAGTGCGGCAAGCATGCATCTCGAGGCGATCTTCATGAGGGTTCTCCGGCGGCATCGCTATGCGCCTGCATTCTGCCGTGGCGCACCGCACGCGGTAATCGGCCAAATGATGATTCGACGTAAGACTGGCGCCGACATCGGCCGCGGCACGGTGCCGGGGCCGGGCCGCCTCTGCCGCAGGCGCGCCTCCGGCGTCGATCGCCGAACTTGTCGTACCATGATTTCCACTTCCGGCGTTTCGCGCCGGCCACCGCCTGACAGTTTCCACGATTCGATGCCCAAGCATTACACGATGGGAGGACGGGCCGCGCCGGCTGCCGCGCCAGGACAAGCGGCGTCGCCGCAACCGCGCTCGCTGCGCGAGCGCTTGGGCGCGCTGCGCAATCTGCCGCCGTTCATCACGCTGGTGTGGCAGACGAGTCCGCTGCTGGCTGTCGGCGAATGCGTTCTTCGCCTCGCCAGGGCGTTGTTGCCGGTGGCGACCCTCTACGTCGGGAAGCTGATCATCGACGAGGTGATCGTGCTGGCCCGGACGCCTGACACCGCGGGCACGCTCGCGCAATGGTACGCCGCGGGCCTGCTCAATCGCATCGGCGGACTGCTGCTTCTGGAATTCGCCCTCGCGGTTTCGTCGGACATATTGGGACGGACGGTCTCCCTGCTCGACGCCCTGCTGTCCGAGCAGTTCAGCAACGTCACCAGCCTGCGCCTGATGGAGCACGCCGCCTCGCTCGACCTGGAAGACTTCGAGGACAGCGAATTGCAGGATCGGCTCGAGCGCGCGCGGCGGCAGGCGTCGGGGCGGATGACGTTGATCGGCCAGCTGCTCGGCCAGGTCCAGGACCTGGTGACGATCGCCAGCTTCGGCGCAGGAC
>JBDTNP010000187.1:0-4909 GCA_039933695.1 Betaproteobacteria bacterium
CGCATAGGTACCCATGATCACCGCGATCGCAGCCTCCGGCGGCGTATCGATCCCGGTATCGATGCGAGGGATGTCGACCGCCAGCAGCGCGCTGGACACCGGTCCGCCGATCAGCGCGCCGCCCATCAGCACGCCGAGAATGATCGACACCACCGTGGTGCCCTCGATCCAGCCGTTGGCGACGACGAGCTGCCGCGGCGGCAGAAGCTCGGTCAGGATCCCGTACTTTGCCGGCGAGTACGCGGCGGCGCCGAGGCCGACGATCGCATACGCGACCAGCGGATGGAACATCATCAGCATTAGCGAGCAGCCGATGATCTTGATGCCGTTGGTTATCAGCATCACGCGGCCTTTGGGCATCGAGTCGGCCAGTGCACCGACCAGCGGCGCCAGCAGGACGTACGAGATGACAAAGCATTGCTTGAGCGCCGGCGTCATCCACGCGGGCGATTCGAGATCGCGCAACAATTGGATTGCTGCGACAAGCAGCGCGTTGTCGGCGAGCGACGAAAAAAACTGCGCCGCCATTATCGTGTAGAACCCGGCCTTCATTGTCCTCAGTAGGCGCGTGCGCTCTTGTTAGCGGCGCCGGCGGCGGAAGCCGGGAGACGCGCGCTGCGCTTGTGTATAATAAAAAGAACCGGCCGGCGCTCGCGGCTCGCGCCTTATACCACGTTTTCACTTCTCAGACCAAACCAGCCGGCCAAGGTTCGCCAACAGACCCGCGCCGTTCGACCGTGACGCGTCCGATCCTCGCACAGATCAATCTCGCCGCGCTGCGCGCCAATCTCCGCGTTGCGCGCGAACGCGCCGCAGGCGCCCAGCTTCTCGCCGTCGTCAAAGCCAACGCCTACGGGCACGGGTTGCTGCGCGTGCTGGCCGCGCTGGCCGATGCCGACGGCCTCGCGCTGCTCGAGCTGGACGCCGCGGTCGCGCTGCGCGAGCATCACTATGCGCGCAGAATTCTGCTGCTCGAAGGTTTTTTTGGCACCGGCGAGTTGCCGGAGATCGCGGCGCGTCGGCTTGCGGTTGTCGTGCACCACAACGAGCAGGTGCGCATGCTGGAGTCGACAAGTCTGGCCCGTCCGCTCGAGGTGTTCATCAAGGTCAACACCGGGATGAACCGCCTCGGATTCAAGCCGGACCAGGTGCGAGATATCGCCGAGCGCCTGTCGCGGGCGAGCAGCGTCGCTGCGCTGCGGCTGATGACGCATCTCGCCCGCGCCGACGAAGACGACGGAGTGCAGGAGGGGCTGCAGGCGTTCGAGCGCGCGTGCAGCGGTCTGTCGTATCCGCGCTCGGTGGCCAACTCCGCCGGCGTCGTCAGGTACGAAACCGTCGGCGGCGAATATGTCCGTCCCGGCATCATGCTGTACGGTTCATCGCCGTTTCCGTACGACACGGCGGACATGCTCGGACTGAAGGCGGTGATGACCTTGCGCAGCGAACTGATCGCCGTACAGGACCTGAAAGCCAACGACAGCGTCGGCTACGGCGGAGGCTACACCGCCGCGCGCGCACACCGCGTCGGCGTGATCGCCTGCGGCTATGCCGACGGTTATTCGCGCCACGCGCCGAATGGCACGCCGGTGCTCGTCTGCGGCAGGAAGGTCCGCACTGCGGGCCGCGTGTCGATGGACCTGATGACCGTCGACCTGTCGGACGTGCCCGAGGCCGGAATCGGCAGCCCCGCGGTGCTTTGGGGCGAAGGGCTTTCGGTCGATGACGTCGCGGCCGCAGCCAGCACCGTCGGCTATGAGCTTCTCTGCGCGGTGACCGCCCGCGTGCCGTTCGTGACCACCGAGGTCGGCAGCGTCGACATCGAGCTCTAGAGGAGACCGCTTGTATATCGTCGTCACCGGCGCCGCCGGCTTCATCGGCTCGAATCTGATCAAGGCGCTCAACGCGCGCGGCGAGAGCCAGATCATCGCTGTCGACAACCTGCAGCAGGCGGACAAGTTCCGCAATCTGGTCGACTGCGAGATAGCCGAATACTTCGACCAGGACGAATTTCCGACCTCGCTCGTCGACGGCGACTTCGACGACGACATCGCGGCAGTCCTGCACCAGGGCGCTTGCTCCGACACGATGCAGACCGACGGGCGCTACATGCTGGCCAACAACTATCGCTATTCGATGCTGCTGCTGCGGCACTGCCAGGACAACGACATTCCTTTCATCTATGCTTCGTCGGCCGCGGTGTACGGCGCCGGTCGCGACTTTCGAGAGGAATCGGCGGCCGAGGCACCGCTCAACGTCTATGGCTATTCGAAGCTGCTGTTCGACCAGCACGTGCGCCGGACCCTGCCGGAACGGACCGCGCAGATCGCCGGTTTCCGCTATTTCAACGTCTATGGACCGCGTGAAGCGCACAAGGGCAGGATGGCGTCGGTCGTCTGGCATTTCTTCAACCAGTACCGCGACGCCGGCAAGGTCCAGCTGTTCGAAGGCTCGGGCGGTTACGCCGCGGGCGAGCAGCGCCGCGATTTCGTCAGCGTCGACGATGTGATCAAGGTCAACCTGGACTTTCTCGACCATCCGCAGCGCTCGGGCATTTTCAACGTCGGGACCGGGAACGCAGCGACCTTCAACGCCGTGGCTGCGGCGACGATCAATGCCTGCCGCGCCGTCGAAGGCGCGCCGGCGCTATCGTTCGACGAATTGCATCGCACCGGAGCGATCGAGTACATCAGCTTCCCGGCCGGGCTCGCCAGCCGATACCAGAGCTTCACGCAAGCCGATCTGGGCCGCCTGCGCGCCGCCGGCTACACCTCGCCGATGGCGGGGATCGAGCAGGGCGTCGCCAACTATGTCCGGGCGCTACTCGCGGCAACGCAGGTCAACCCCTAGCATCGCTCGCGCGTTTCAGGAGTCCGGGAAGACCGGGCAAATCATTCCACCCAGGGGAAACAACCATGAAGAGACTCGTGCTGCTGCTGGTGACCGTGCTGTTCTCGGCGCTGGCCTTGGCGGCGGTAAACATCAATACGGCCAATAGGGCCGAACTCGAGGCGCTGCCCGAGATCGGACCGGTGAAAGCGCAGGCGATCATCGACTATCGCAACGCCAACGGCCCGTTCAAATCGCCTGAAGACGTCATGAAGGTAAGCGGCATCAAAGAGGGCACCTACGGAAAGATCAAGGGGCTGATCTCGGTCAGCGGAGCGTCGACGCCGTTGCCCGCTGCCGCGCCAGCCAAAGCCGCGACGCCCGCGCCGGCACCCGCGGCGAGGACGGCCTCGCCGGCGGCAACGCCTCCGGCAGCCGGAGCGGCCGGTGCCGGGTCAGGCACCAACGCCGCGGCGGCCAAGGACGCCAAGATGACCAAGAAGGAAAAGGCCGCAGCGGACAAGGCGGCGAAAGCCAAGGCGAAGGAAGACGCGGCCAAGGCCAAGGCAGACGCAGCCAAGGCGAAGAAAGAGGCTGCCACGGCGAAGGCGGACGCAGGCAAGGCGAAGGCAGACGCTGCGAGCGCGAAGGCGGACTCGACCAAGGCCGGCGCGGCTGCAACCAAGGACGCCAAGCCGACAAAGGCCGAAAAGGCGGCTGCCGACAAAGCCGCGAAGGCTAAGGCGAACGAAGAAAAGGCGGCGGCGGCCAAAGCGAAGAAGGAAGCCGCGGCAGCGGCAGCCAAGGCGAAGAAAGACGCCAAGGCGGCGGCCAAGGCCGACGAAAAGGCGAAGAAGTAGACGCGACAGGTTTTCTTTGTCGACAAGCAAACCCCGCATTTGCGGGGTTTGCCTTTCTGGGGACTCGATCGGGTGCGCGTCGGGATCGGCTCACCGTCGCTCGGGTAAAATGGCGACGTGTACAAAACCATCGAACAAACCGTCGGCAACACCCCGCTGGTCCAGCTGCAGCGCATGGCCGCGGCATCCGGCAACGTCGTGCTGGTCAAGCTCGAGGGCAACAATCCCGCAGGGTCGGTCAAGGATCGCCCGGCGCTGTCGATGGTTGCGCAAGCCGAGAAGCGCGGCACGATCAAGCCGGGCGACACCCTGATCGAGGCGACCAGCGGCAACACCGGGATCGCGCTGGCGATGGCGGCCGCGATCCGCGGCTACCGGATGATCCTGGTGATGCCCGAGCATTTGTCGCTCGAGCGGCGGCAGACGATGAGCGCGTTCGGCGCCGAGATTGTGCTGACTCCCAAGGCCGGCGGCATGGAGACCGCGCGCGACGTCGCCGAGCGCATGCGCGACGACGGCAAGGGCATCATCCTCGACCAGTTCGCCAATCCGGACAATCCGCTCGCGCACTACGAGGGAACCGGGCCGGAGATCTGGCGCGATACCGGCGGCCGGATCACGCATTTCGTTTCCAGCATGGGCACGACCGGCACGATCATGGGCGTGTCGCGGTACCTGAAGGAGCAGAACCCTTCAATCGTCATCATCGGGTGTCAGCCGGACGAAGGCTCGCAGATTCCCGGCATACGCAAGTGGCCGGAGGCGTACATGCCGAAAATCTTCGACCGAAAACGCGTCGATCGCATCGACAACGTGTCCCAGGCCGACGCCGAAGACACGGCACGGCGGCTCGCGCGCGAGGAGGGAATATTCGTCGGCATCTCTTCCGGCGGCGCGTGCGCGGTCGCGCTGCGCATCGCCGACGAGGTCAGGAACGCGACGATCGTGTTCGTCGCCTGCGATCGCGGCGATCGCTACTTGTCGAGTGGAGTCTTCCCTGGCTAGAGCGACATCCCGGCGCCCGTTTGCGTCGTGCGCGCCGCGCCGACGCCGATGACGCCGACCCTCGTCTTCGACATCGAGACGGTGCCCGACATCGCGGGCGTGCGCCGGCTGAATCGCCTGCCCGCCGCCTTGTCGGACGCCGACGTCGCAACCTGGGCCGCGCAGCAGCGGCGGGCAGCGACCGGCGGCGACTTCCTGCCGCTGCATCTGCAACG
>JBDTNP010000188.1:0-5204 GCA_039933695.1 Betaproteobacteria bacterium
CGCATCGCCGCGAGATCGTGCCCGAGATCGCGCGCTCTGACTTCGATGCCCCGGGCTCCGCGCGCCTGCGTCGCGAGCGGATACACGGCGAACGCATGTTGCGCGTAAACAGTGTCATCGCCCGGCCGCAGGAACGCCTGCGTCGCGAGCTCGAGTATGTCGTTCGAGCCGTTGCCGAGCACGATCTGGTCGAGGCCGACGCCGAAGCGTGCCGCCAGCGCCTGCTTGAGGGCGAAGCCGTTGCCGTCCGGATAACGGGTGACATCGGACGCTGCGGCCGCGATCGCCGCGCGCACTTGCGGACTTGGCCCGCGGGGGTTTTCGTTCGAGGCGAGCTTGATAATCTGGCTTTCGACGAGCCCGTATTCGCGCGCCAGCTCCTCGATCGGCTTGCCCGGCACGTAGGGGCTGATGCGCCGCACATAGTCGGGCGAAAGCGTCGAGATCGCGCTTGCGTTCGCGTTGGCGCTCATCGCCTGCCCGCGGTTCACCATTGCGCCGCCGGGTACGATCCCAGCAGCTTGAGAAACGGTGCGCGCGCGGCGAGCTCCGCCAGCGCCGCAGCCACCGGCGCATCGTCGCGATGGCCCTCGAGATCGACGAAAAACAGGTACTCCCACAGGCCGGTGCGCGCCGGACGCGATTCCAGCCGGTTCATGCTGACGCCGTGCCTGGCCAGCGGCTCGAGGAGCGCGTGCACGGCGCCCGGTCGGTTCTGCGCCGACATCACCAGCGAGGTTTCATCGTCGCCCGAGCGGGCCACCGCGTGCCGGCCCAGCACCCAGAAGCGCGTCGTGTTGTTCGGCTCGTCCTCGATGTGCGGCGCCAGCACGTCGAGCGCGTAAATCGCGGCCGCGGTGTCGCCAGCGATCGCCGCGGCGCCGGGCTCGGTCGCCGCCAGCCGTGCCGCTTCGGCGTTGCTTGCCACCGGAATCCGCGGCACCGCGGGCAGATGGCGCGCGAGCCACAGCACGCACTGCGACAGCGATTGCGAGTGCGAGTAAATCTTGCGCACCGCGTCGAGCGGTATCGCCTTCGCCAACAGATTTTGCTGGATGCGAAGACGGATCTCGCCGACGATCGTCAGCTCGGTCTGGCACATCAGGTCCAGCGTGCGCCCGACCGCGCCCTCGGTCGAATTCTCGACAGGCACGACCGAATAATCGGTTTGCCCGGATTCGGCGGCACGAAAAACTTCGTCGATCGACGCACAGGGCTCGGCGTCGACGAACTCGCCGAAATGCCTGCCGACCGCGCCGTGGCTGAAGGTCCCGGCCGGTCCGAGATACGCTATCCGCAGTCGACGTTCCAGCGAAAGGCAAGCCGACATCACCTGGCGGAATATCCCTGTGACGGCGTCCGCCGGCAGCGGTCCGGGATTGGCATCGCGCATCGCCCGCAACACCTGCGCCTCGCGCTCCGGACGATAGGCGGCGGTCTCGCCCTTGAGCTTGCCGATCGCCTGCGCATGCGCGGCGCGTTGGTTGAGTGCGCGCAGGATCTCACGGTCGAGCCCGTCGATCGCCGCGCGATGGCGCTGAAACTCCTGCTCGCTGTCGTCGTTGTTCATTGCCTGCCCGGGTCGTGGCTGGCGTCGTCGCCGGCCGGCACCTCGCCGACGACTGTCGCCCTTTTTGCCGATCTATTCCGGCTCGTCGCTGGCGAGCTCGGTTTCGACGACTCTTTCGAGGCCGGCGAGCTTTTCGCCCTCGCCCAGGTTGATCAAGGTCACGCCCTGCGTCGAGCGGCCCATCTCCCGGATCGACGACACCTTGGTCCGGATCAGCACGCCGCCGGTCGAGATCAGCATCACCTCGTCGTCGGGCAGAACCAGCGCGGCAGCGACGACCTTGCCGTTGCGCGCGGTCTGCTGGATCGCGATCATGCCCTTGGTGCCGCGGCCGTGGCGCGTGTATTCGACGATCGGCGTGCGTTTGCCGTAGCCGTTCTCGGTCGCCGTCAGCACCGACTGCTGCTCGTCCTCGGCGACCAGCATCGAGATGACGCGCTGGCCCTTGTCCAGCATCATGCCGCGCACGCCGTGCGCGTTGCGGCCCATCGAGCGCACGTCGCCTTCCTCGAAGCGCACGGCCTTGCCGCCGGAGCTAAACAGCATGACGTCGTGCTTGCCGTCGGTCAGCGCCGCGCCGACCAGGAAGTCGCCGTCGTCCAGATCGACAGCGATGATGCCCGAAGGGCGGGGCCGAGAAAAATCGGACAGCGGCGTCTTCTTGACCGTGCCCTTTGTCGTCGCCATGAGCACGAAGCGGTCGCTGACGAACTCCTTGACCGGCAGGATCGCGGTAATCTTCTCGTGCTCGAGTAGCGGCACCAGGTTGACGATCGGCTTGCCGCGCGAGATGCGGCCACCTTGAGGAACGTTGTACACCTTCAGCCAGTACACGCGTCCACGGTTGGAAAAGCAGAGGATGAAATCGTGCGTGTTGGCGATGAACAGGTGGTCGATGAAATCGTCTTCCTTGGTTCCGGTCGCCTGCTTGCCCCGGCCGCCGCGCCGCTGCGCGCGGTACTCGGCGACCGGCTGCGCCTTCATGTAGCCGCCATGCGAAAGCGTGACGACCATCTCCTCGGGCGCGATCAGGTCCTCGATCGACAGGTCGACGCCCTGCGCGACGATCTCGGAGCGCCGCTTGTCGCCGAACTGGTTGCGGATCGCCTTGAGCTCGTCGCCGATCACCGTCGTGACTCGTGCCGGCTTGGCCAGCACGTCCAGCAGGTCGACGATCTGCACCATCACCTCGCGGTATTCGCCGGTGATCTTTTCCTGCTCGAGCCCGGTCAGGCGTTGCAGCCGCAGCTCGAGTATCGCCTGCGCCTGCGCTTCCGACAGCCGGTACCCCTGCGCAGAGCCGTGCTGCCAGCCGTACTCCAGGGCCAGGCCTTCCGGCCTCGCGGCGTCGGCCGCCGCTCGGGTCAGCATGTCCTCGACCAGCGCCGAGCGCCAGGTCCTGCCCATTAACGCGGTCTTGGCCTCGGCCGGCGTCGCCGCCGCCTTGATCAGCGCGATGATCTCGTCGACATTCGACAACGCAACGGCGAGCCCTTCGAGAATATGCCCGCGGTCGCGCGCCTTGCGCAGCTCGAAGCGCGTGCGCCGCACGACGATCTCTCGCCGGTGCTGCAGGAAGAATTCGAGGAACTGCTTCAGATTGAGCAGACGCGGCTGACCGTCGACCAGCGCGACCATGTTCATGCCGAAGCTGTCCTGCAGCTGCGTCAGCTTATAGAGATTGTTGAGAATGATTTCGGTGACTTCGCCGCGCTTGAGCTCGATGACCACGCGCATGCCCGATTTGTCGGACTCGTCGCGCAGATCGGAAATCCCGTCGAGCTTCTTCTCGCGCACCAGCTCGCCGATGCGCGTCAGCAGCGTCGCCTTGTTGACCTGGTACGGAAGCTCGTCGACGATGATCGCCTGCCGTCCGCCCTTCTCCAGGTCCTCGATGTGCGTGCGGGCGCGTATGACGACGCGGCCGCGCCCGGTTCGATAGCCTTCGCGGACACCTTCGGTGCCGAAAATGATGCCCGCGGTGGGAAAATCGGGCGCGGGCACGTGTTCGATCAACTCATCGACCGTCGTGTCCGCGTTGTCGAGCAGCGTCAGGCACGCGGTGACGATCTCGGTGAGATTGTGCGGCGGGATATTGGTCGCCATCCCGACGGCGATACCGGACGACCCGTTCACCAAGAGATTCGGTATCCTCGTCGGCAATACCGCCGGCTCGAGCTCCTTGCCGTCGTAGTTGGGCGCGAAATCGACGGTTTCCTTGTCGATGTCGGCCAGCATCTCGGCGGTGATCTTCTCCAGCCGGCATTCGGTATAGCGGTACGCCGCGGGCGCATCGCCATCGACCGAGCCGAAGTTGCCCTGGCCGTCGATCAGCGGATAGCGCAGCGAAAAATCCTGCACCATCCGCACCAGCGCCTCGTAGGTCGCGCTGTCGCCGTGCGGATGATATTTGCCGAGCACGTCGCCGACGACGCGCGCGCATTTGACGTAGGGCCGGTTCCAGACGGTGTTGGACTCGTGCATCGCGAACAGCACCCGGCGGTGCACCGGTTTCAATCCGTCGCGAACATCCGGGAGCGCCCGTCCGACGATTACGCTCATTGCGTAATCGAGGTAGGAATGCCGCATTTCGGCTTCGAGGCTTACCGGCAGGGTCTCTTTAGCGAACTGCTCCATCGTGGACCGGCTCTTTATCTGTTGAAATGTTTACAATCGGCGGACCGCAAATGGCCGCGGCGCGAGGCTGAAATCGGCTCGCGCAGCCGCGCGCGGCGCCGTGCAACCGTTCATAGCGGGAAACAGCGAATTTTAGCATGACCGTTGTATTGCCGCGACAACAGCCAATATTGCCTTGCGAAAGGGCCCATTTGACTTTGCAGAGGCATCTTGCCCATGCTATATTGACCGGGAAGTCGGCGTTTCCAGACGAACGCGAAAAAAGTTGCCGTTACGCTCCGAAATGAACGGGTAAAACTCAACAACTCCAAGGCAGAGAGGTCAAAGTGATGAAAAATCGTCTGATCGCAACCCTCGTGACCGGCGCACTTGCCGCCACGACGGCCGGCGCGGCGTTCGGTCAAGCCGATCCCAAGAACTCCGCTTACTGGCTTGAGCAATACGGTACCCCCGATGCCAACGTCTGGCGCAGCGGCACCGGCTTGTGCTGGCGCGCCGGATACTGGACGCCGGCGATGGCGATCAAGGAATGCGACGCGGATCTGGTGGTCAAGGTCGCGGCACCCCCGCCTGCGCCTGCGGTAACCCCGCCCCCGCCGCCGCCCCCCCCGCCCGCGCCCGCCCCGCCGCCCGCAGCGACGGTGCAGAAGATCACGCTGGCCAGCAAGGCCTTGTTCGATTTTGACAAGGCGGTGTTGAAGCCTGAAGGCAAGGCGGCGATCGACAGCGAAGTCATCGACAAGCTCAAGGGTGTGAGCAAGCTCGAGCTCGTCCTCGTCACCGGCCATACCGACCGCATCGGCACGCAAGCGTACAACCAGCGCCTGTCCGAGCGCCGCGCCAATACCGTGCGCGACTATCTGGTCAGCCGCGGTGTCGCACGCGACAAGATCGAGACGCTGGGCATGGGCAAGACGCAACCGATCCCGGGTGTGGTTTGCAATCAGAAGAACATGAAGGAACTGATTGCCTGTCTCGCGCCGAATCGCCGCGTCGA
>JBDTNP010000189.1:0-3825 GCA_039933695.1 Betaproteobacteria bacterium
CAAACCACGCCTGACGATCTTAACTCTCCCGATGGCAGTTTCTATGTCACGAATGCTCGCGGCAATACCGGCGCGGTCAATCGAGGCAACACCCTTCTGGCCGGCCTGTCGAGCTCCAGCGCCAACTACACGATCCACCTGTTGCATAGCCTGAGCGATCCGCAACACCAGGATTTCGTCTACGGAACGTTTGAGCTGCGCCAAGAGGTCCCGGAGCCTGCGCCGTTGACGCTGATCGGCGCGGCGATCGTCGCGCTGTTCGTGATGCGGCGGCGCATGGTTGCGACGCGCATGGGCTGACCGGATCGGATTTCGCGCAAGCTCGCCGGTCGTCGACCCGCCGGCGCTTCAGGCAACCCTTCCCCGGAACCAGGCGAACAGCCGGTTGCCCGCGGCTTGTCCGCCTCTTCGTTTCACTTTCCGTCCCACACGGCTGCCGCTGCGCGCAGCGGCGGGGCGAGCCGGTACAAAGGCAGAAACGCAGCCTCGCCTTCCGGCTTGGCAATCGCCCGCAGGTGATTCGAGGCATAACTGCTTTGCGGCGACGATGCGATCGCGCTCGACGTCGCCATCGGCGTATTCGTTCAGGCGCAGCACTTAAACTCCCAGGGTGTGCAACCGGCTGGCCGCCTGATGCGCGGAGTCGCCAACGATGGCGCTTCCTCGGCAGGATGGTGCCGGCGCAAGCCGATGCGTCCGCTACAATCCGCGCTGTACCCGCCCGAGGGGGGAGCGTCGCCATGTCCATTGCCAGGCCGCTAAGCGGCGTCTTTCCGATCGCGCCGACGCCGTTTACCGCGGAGGGAGATCTCGACCTCGACGGACAGCGCCGCGTCCTCGATTGCATGATCGACCAGGGCGTCGACGGTATCTGCATTCTGGCCAACTATTCCGAACAGTTTCTGTTGTCGGACGGTGAGCGCGATACGTTGCTCGATCTCTGTCTGACGCAGGTGCGCGGTCGCGTGCCGGTCATCGTGACCTGCAGCCACTTCAGCACGCGCATCGCGGCAGCGCGCGCACAGGCCGCCGTCTCGGCGGGCGCGGCGATGCTGATGCTGATGCCGCCGTACCATGGCGCCGGACTGCGCGCGGACGAAGCCGCCATGCTGCAGCATTTCGCCCGGGTCGCGGAGGCCGCGCCGGTGCCGCTGATGATCCAGGATGCGCCGTTGAGCGGCGTCAACCTGTCGGTGCCGTTTCTGGTTCGCCTAGCGCGCGAGGTGCCGACGGTGCGCTACTTCAAGATCGAGGTGCCCGGTGCCGCAGCCAAGCTGCGCAGCCTGATCGCCGCCGGCGCGGATTCGATCGACGGTCCATTCGACGGCGAGGAGTCGATCACCCTTCTGGCGGACCTCGACGCCGGCGCGACCGGAACGATGCCCAGCGCGCTTTTGCCCGATCTGATCAAGCCGGTGCTCTCGCACCATCGGGACGGTCGGCGCAACGAAGCGGCGGCGGCGTACGCGCGCATCCTGCCGCTGATCAACTACGAGAACCGGCAGTGCGGATTGCGGGCCGCCAAGACCGTGATGGCGGCCGGCGGTGTGATTCGAAGCGACGCCGTCCGCCATCCGCTCGAGCCGCTCCATCCGGCGACCCGCGCCGGCCTGCTCGAGCTTGCGGCCGAGGCGAATCCGCTGGCGCTGCGCTGGGGCAAATGAGGGCAAAACTGAACTAGCAACTAGAGCACGCCGTAGCGCTCAAAGACATCCTTCAGCTTCATGCCAGCGGCCAGATCGCGCCGGGTGTTGTCTTCACCGGCCACCTTGTCGAACGCGCCAGCCAACACCTGCTGCTCGATCGCCCTGGGAATCGCGACAACACCGTCGGCGTCGCCGAACACGAGGTCGCCGGGCTCCATGCGCACGCCGGCGCACACGATCGGCACATCGATCTGCGCGAGCTTGCCGCGGCCCTTCGAATCCAGCGGCGCGATGCCGCCATGAAAGACCGGAAAGTGCAGTTCGCGTATCGCGCGGATGTCCCGCACCAGCCCGTCGGTCACGCAGCCCGCCGCGGCGCGCGCCCGCGCCGCAGTCGACAGAAGCTCGCCCCACGGTGCGATCCGCCCCGAAGCGCCGCAGGCGAACACCGGGACCTCATCGCGCGCCAGCCCATCGATCAGCGCGATTTCCAGCTCGTACGGATTTTCGCCCTCGGCGACGTGGTAGACGTCGCTGTACACGCCGGTTCTAGCATAGCCGACGAGCACCAGCGCGTCGTCCAGCGGACGGATACGCGCAGCCATCGCCTGTTCGGTGTGGCCGAGCGCGTCGAGCACGTCGGACACGACCGAGACATAGAGGCGACTGCGGATTTCGGCAAGAAATCGGTCATCGCTTCGCTGGAACATCATCAGTTCTCCCCTTGCATGCACTCGGCGCGGGTGCCGCAGTCCGGAATCAGGATGCGATGCCGGCTGCGGTATCCGGCGCGCGCATGCGCCGGCCGCGCGCGCGATGGAGCAGCGTCAGTGCGATCGTCAGGTTCAAAAGATTCCAGCCGATGCCGTTGACGAACGCCGCCTGATACGAGCCGGTCAGGTCGAATACCTTGCCCGACAGCCACCCGCCGAGCGCCATCCCGAACAGCGTGAACATCAGTACCATGCCGACCCGCGCGCCGGCTTCGGTCGGCGGAAAATGCTCGCGGATGATGATCGCGTACGAAGGCACGATGCCGCCCTGGAACAGGCCGAACAGCGCCGAGATCGCGAACAGCGATACGAGCCCGTCGAACGGCAGGAACAACAACAGCGCGACTCCCTGCAGCGCCGATCCCAGTAGCAACGTGCGCAGCCCGCCGATGCGGTCGCAGATGACGCCCGACAACAAGCGGCTGACGATGCCGAATCCAAGCATGACCGCCAGCATCTGCGCACCGCGCGCGACGCCGTAGCCCAGATCGCCGCAGTAGGCGACGATGTGGACCTGCGGCATCGACATCGCGACGCAACAGGCCAGTCCGGCGATGCATAGCAGGGCTTGCGCTGCCCGCGGAGTCATACCGAACGGTCGCGCCGTCGATGCCGCGGCGCGCAGCGAGCTTGCCGAAGCGTGGTCCGCGCCGCGCGGAGGCGAAGCGCCTGCGAACGCATCGACGGCAGGCGGCCGGCGCCTGAACAGCAGGGCCAGCGCCGACAGCGACAGCGCGCAGAAAATCCCGATGCCGATATAAGTGGTGCGCCAGCCGTACGTGGCGACGAAATGCTGCGCCACCGGCGGCCAGATCGCGCCCGCGACGTAGTTGCCGCTGGCGCATATCGCGACCGCGATGCCGCGGCGTCGGGTGAACCAGAGCGAGGTGTCGGCGATAAGCGGCGCGAACATCGCCGAGCTTCCGAACATGCCGATCAGCACGCCGTGCAGCAGAGCGAACGTCCAGATGCTGCCCGCCATGCCGGCAGCGACAAAACCCAGGCCCATGCTCACGCCGCCGATCAACAGCGGCACCATCACGCCGAAACGATCGGCCAACCGGCCCATAAAAAGCCCGCCGATGCCGAAGCCGATCGTCGTCAGTGTATAAGGCAGCGAAGCATCGGCGCGCGCGACGCCGAATTCCGCCTGCACGGTCGGCAACACGACGACGACGACGTACAGGCTGGCGCCGCTGATGGTCATCACGACCAGCGCCACCGCGAGCCGCGCCCACGCGTAGGTCGAGCCGTCCTCGTGCGCGACGCTGCCCTGGGTCGTGCCGGAATCGTCGATGCCTGATTTCATCGTTCGGTCGGGCGCGGCGACAAAGTTGGCGCTGCGCCGATGCGTGTCTAGAGCATGGCCAGACGAAACTTATCACATGGGCGCGGCGCGGCGCCGC
>JBDTNP010000190.1:0-7764 GCA_039933695.1 Betaproteobacteria bacterium
CATAGGCGTCGGCCTCGAATTCGTGCCGTCGCGAGTACAGCGACGACAGGGGCGCGGCGAGGAAAGTGAATACCGGCAGCGCCAGCATGAACAGCACCAGCGCGACACCGTAGCGCGGCGATGCGAGCGGCACACCGAGTCCCGCATAAAACCAGGGCTCGCCGACCAGCCAGCCGAGCAGCGCCAGCAGCACCAGGCTCGCGGCGGCGAACCAGGCGACGCGCTTGACGACGTGCTTGAGCTTGAAATGGCCGAGCTCGTGCGCGAGCACCGCCTCGATTTCCTCGGGCTGCAGCCGCGACAGCAGCGTGTCGAAAAAAACGATCCGCCGCGCGGCGCCGAAGCCGGTGAAATAAGCGTTGCCATGACTGGAGCGGCGCGAGCCGTCCATGACGAACAGGCCTTTGGCGGCGAAGCCGCAGCGCGCGAGCAGCCGCTCGACCCGCGCGCGCAGCGGCTCGTCGGCAAGCGGCCGGAATTTGTTGAACAGCGGTGCGATGACCGTCGGAAAGAGCACGAGCATCAACAGCTGGAAGGCGACCCAGGCCAGCCACGCGTAGAGCCACCAGAGCGTTCCGGCGCGGGCCATCAGCCACAGGACCAAGGTCAGCAGCGGAATGCCCAGCAGCGCGCCGAGCAGCGCACCCTTGGCCAGGTCGGTGAGCCAAAGGCCGAGCGTCATGCGGTTGAAGCCGAAACGATCCTCGATGACGAACGTGCGGTACCACGAGATCGGAAGTCCGATCAACGCGGCCAGCAGCGTAACCGCGACGACCAGCGCGACATCCTGCCACAGCGTGCTCACCGGCAAAAGGTCGGCGCGGGCCGCGAGCGCCGCGAGGCCTCCGCCGAGCGTCAGCGCCAGCAGCACGATCGCATCGAGCACCGTTTCCAGCATGCCCAGGCGCGTGCGCGCGATCGTATAGTCGGCGGCCTTCTGATGCGCGGCCAGCGTGATGCGCGTGGCGAAATGCACCGGCGGTGCGGCGCGGTTGGCGGCGACGTGCCGGACCTGCCGCCGCGCAAGCCAAAGCTGCATCGCCAGCGAAACACCCAGCGCGACAAGGAAAATCACGGTGAACCAGGGAAGGGATTGCGGCATGCGACGCTCGAGCGGACCGGCGATATGCGAGAATAAGCGCTTATTTTACGCCAAGTGAAAATAATGGCGCAGGACGCCAATCTGCTGGTCTGGATAGACATGGAAATGACGGGCTTGCGGCCCGAAATCGACCGCATCATCGAGGTCGCGCTGGTCGTCACGGATGCGGCGCTGACGACCGTCGCCGAGGCGCCGGTCCTGGTCGTCCACCAGGACGATGCGACTTTGGCGGGCATGGACTCGTGGAACCAGTCGACGCACGCGCGATCAGGCCTGATCGACAAGGTCAAGGCCTCGACGCTCGACGAGGCGACGGTCGAACAGCGGATGCTCGCGTTCCTGCGCGAACACGTCCCGCCCCGGACCTCGCCGATGTGCGGCAACTCGATCTGCCAGGATCGCCGCTTTCTTGCGCGGTGGATGCCGGCGCTCGAAGATTACTTTCATTACCGCAACCTCGACGTGTCGACGCTGAAGGAGTTATGCAAGCGGTGGCAGCCCGAGGTGGCGAAGAAATGGGTCAAGCAGGGCAAGCACGAGGCGCTCGCCGACATCTACGAGTCGATCGACGAGTTGAACTACTATCGCGAGCATTTCATCGGCCGAAGCGTCACCCGCGTCGAGCCGGCCTGAGTCGATCGAGTGAAATTCTGCAGCCATTGCGGTTCGGCGGCGCTCGCCTGGCGCACTCCGGAAGGCGACACTCTGCCGCGTTACGTCTGCGCGAGTTGCGGCACCATCCATTACCAGAATCCGAAGACCGTCGTCGGCTGCCTGCCGGAATGGAATGACCGCGTGCTGCTGTGCAAGCGCGCGATCGAGCCGCGGCACGGCCTGTGGACGCTGCCAGCGGGGTTCCTGGAAAACGGCGAGACGCTCGAGGCCGGCGCGCTGCGCGAAACCGCCGAGGAGGCGCGCGCTCGGGTGGAGATCGGTGCGCTGTACACGGTGATCAGCCTGCCGCACATCAACCAGGTCTACATGATGTTCCGCGCTCGCCTGCTGAATCTGGATTTCGGGCCGGGACCGGAAAGTCTCGAGGTGGAGCTTTTCGCCGAGGACGACATTCCCTGGGGCGACATCGCGTTCCGCACGATCGCGCGGACCTTGCGCAATTATTTCCTGGACCGCAAGCTAGGCGCCTTTCCGTTGCACGTCAGTGCGCTGCATAAACGTCTGCCGCGCGAGCCCGCGCTGCAGGCCGCGGCCTGATCGGCATCGCCGACGCCGACGTTGCGGGAGCATCGCAGACGACGAGTTCCACCACGCTGCCCTCGGCTTCGGCCGGCGCCAGCGCGGCCAGTTTGCGGCACTGGCTTTGCCAGCATAGCGTCCAGTCCGGCGTGTAAGTCGATTGCGTCAGCCGCAACGCGGCAATCGGCTCGACCGCCGGCGTCCATGTCCACCAGCCGTTACGCAGTGAAGCGCCCTCGGGCGGCTCCATCCCCGCCCCAAGGCCCTGGATGCGCGCGTCGATCAGCCTGAGGCGATCACCGTCGATGCGATAGGTTTCCTCCCAGCGCGTCTTCTCAACCGAATGCTCCCAGCCAAGTGTGAATTCGTCGGTGACGAGCGCCGCACGGACGACTCCGGCAACGAGAAGGCAGACCGCATTCACGCCTTTTGCCGGATTCCGCGCGTACGGAACAGGTGCCAGGCGGCGAACGCGGCGCACAGCGCGAACCCGACCTCGTCGGTCCACGGAAGTGCGACGACCAGCAGGAATGCGGCAATGGTCACGAAAATGCGTTCGGGCCAGTGGAGCGGCGCCCGCAGGTAGCCGATCGACGCCGCGCCCCAGAGAAGGATCGCGACGATCGCCTTGAATACGACGTACGCGGTATCGAGCAAGGTCCCGCCCTGCAGCATCAGCGCCGGAGCGTAGACGGCCATGAAGGGGATCACGAAGCCGGCGATTGCGATGTGCGTTGCTTTCCAGCCGATTCTCATCGGCGAGGCCTTGGCAATCGACGCCGCCGCGAAGGCCGCCAGCGCGACCGGCGGCGTCAGGTCGGCCATGATCCCGAAATAGAAAACGAACATGTGCGAGACGATCAACGGCACCTTGAGAGTCATCAGCGCGGGTGCGGCGATCGCGCTGGTGATGATGTAATTGGGTATCGTGGGGATACCCATCCCCAGGACCAGGCAGACCGCCATCGTAAGAAGCAGCGACAGGAACAGGCTTTTCGAACCGATGTCCAGCACGAACCCGGCGAAATTCGATGCTGCGCCGGTCAGCGTGAGCACCCCGATGATGACGCCGACGATCGCGCAGGCGATGCCGACGGCGATCGCCTGCCTGGCGCCGTCGACCATGCTGCTGCGCATGATAGCCAGAGTCTTGCGGCCACCGCGGATGACGAAGTTGAGCGCGACCAGGATGGCGATGGCAATGATCAGCGGCCAGATGCCGTACTTGAAAAAGCTCGCCGTCGCCAGTCCGAGGATAAGCCAGAACACGATGCGGAACAGCACCGATCCGAAACCGGCGGCGATGCCGATGCCGAGGATCAGCATGGCGGTCAGCGCGAGGCCGACGATGCCGGAGAACATCGGGGTGAACCCGTCGAACAGCATGAACACAAGCACCGCGAGGGGCACCATCAGGTACCACTTGTCGCGGATCGCTTTCCATGGATTCGGGCAATCGGCCTTCGGCAGCCCGTGCAGACCCTTGCGCCCGGCCTCGAGGTGCACCATCAGGAACGCTGTCAGGTAGTAGAGGAACGCCGGGATGACGGCTGCCTTGACGATAGTGACGTACGGGACGTTCAGCGTTTCGGCCATGATGAATGCGACCGCGCCCATCACCGGCGGCATGATCTGGCCGCCCATCGAGGAGGTCGCTTCGACCGCGCCGGCGAAGACCGACGAGTAACCGAAGCGCTTCATCAGCGGAATAGTGAATTGGCCGACGGTAAGAACGTTGGCAACACCCGAGCCGCTGATCGTTCCCATCAGCCCCGACGAAATGACGGCGACTTTCGCCGGGCCGCCGCGAGCGTGGCCGACGAACCCGAGCGCGATGCTGTTGAACAGGCCGATCATGCCGGCGTGCTCGAGGAACGAGCCGAACAGGATGAACAGGAAAATGTACGTCGCCGAAACGAGCGTTGGAATGCCGTAGATGCCTTCGCTGCCGAGGTAGAGCTGGCCGATGATCTGGTCGAAGCCATAGCCGCGGTGCGCGATCGCCGACGGCAGATACTGTCCGAGCACGCCATAGGCCAGGAACGTCGCGCAAACGATCGGCAGCGCGATCCCGAGGACGCGCCGCGCCGCCTCGAACAGCAGCACGACCACGACCGCGCCCACGACGAGATCGGGAATCGTAGGGTCGCCTGACCGCTGGATCAAATCGGCCTCGAACACCCAGTGATAGAAGGCCAATGCGAAGGCCAGGACGGCGATCGCCGCGTCGTACCAGGCGATCCGGTCTTTGGCGGCCTTGCGGCCGACCGGATAGATCAGGAACGCGAGCAGCATCAGGAAGCCGACATGCAGCGAGCGGGTGACCAGGCTTGACAGCGGACTGAACGCCGCGATGAAGAGCTGGTAGGTCGAGAACGCCAGCGCGACGCCGGCGACCGTCTTGGCCGCGAGCCCGGTCAGGTTTCGCTTGACGCCGGTTTCGTCGAATGCGGCGTCGGAGGCCGCGTGGAGGTCGGGCGCTGCTTCGGGCGCGGCCATGACGCTGCTCGATGGGCTCAGGCCCTATTTGAGCAGGCCGGCTTCCTTATAGTATTTCTGCGCGCCCGGATGCAGCGGCAACGGCATGCCTTCCAGCGCATGCTTGAGGTTGATCGCCTTCGCCGCCGAATGCGCGGCAACAAGCTGGTCGAGGCTGGTCCACAGCGCCTTGGTCATTCCGTAGACGACGTCATCGCTGACTCCCTCATGCGTGACCAGGAAGTTTTGCACCGCCGCGGCGGGAACGTCGGCGGTCTGTCCGCGATAGGTGTTGGCCGGAATGACCGCAGGCAGATAGGCCGGATCATTGGTCTTCTTGATCACGTCCGCGGGTATCGCCACGACGACGACATCGACCGACGCAGCCAGATCGCGCAGCGCCGAAACGCCCAGGCCCGCCGACTGCAGCGTCACGTCGATCTGCCTGTTTTTCATCAACTCGACGCTCTCGCCGAACGGCAGATATTCGACCTTGGCGAAGTCCTTGTACGACATTCCCGCCGCGGCGAAGATGGTCCGGGCGTTGAGCTCGGTGCCCGATTTCGGCGCGCCCACCGAGACGCTCTTACCCTTCAGGTCGGCCAGCGTCTTGATGCCGGAGTCGGCGCGGGCAACGATCTGGATGTAGTTCGGATAGATCGCGGCGATGCCGCGCAGTTTCTTCAACGGCGTCTTGAATCCTGCGTCCTCATTGCCTTTCCATGCATCCGACAGCGAATCGCCGAGCGTGAACGCGATTTCGCCGCGGCCGGCCTGCAGCAGATTGAGATTCTCGATCGAAGCCTTGGTTGCCTGGACCGAAGTCTTCACCTGAGGCATCGACTTGCCTATCGCGTTAGCCAGCGCGACGCCGAGAGGATAGTAAACGCCGCTGGTTCCGCCGGTCAGCACGTTGATGAACTGGTCGGCGGCAACCGCCGGGCCGGCGCCCAGCGCCAGTGCCAACGCGCAACGGACGAGAAGCTTGATCATGAATCCTCCGGGATTGAATGGTTTCCCAGCCGCGTGCAGGCTGTTCCGCCCGCGAACGGTGCTGGCGTCGATTATAGCGCAGCGGCCCTGGCCCGGGCTGGACCCGAAAGCTTGCGCATGCGAGGATTTCGACCATCCGGTTCGACCCCGCCATCGGCGCACGCTGGCACGCGCACCGCGTCGTTTTCCACGCCGCGGGCTTTCAGCGCTCGCTGTCGTTTTTCAGCCACTCGCCGATGACGCGCTGCATGCCGACAGCTCGAGGGATAAAGCCGCAGGCGGCATAGAAATCGCGCCTGTCATCGGTAAACAGGTATACGTGCTGGCCCGGCAGCGCCTGGCAGAGCATGTCGACGATGCGCCGGCCGATGCCGCGGCGGCGGTAGGCGGACTGGGCCCAGACGTCGACGATATAGGCATTGCACACACCGTCGGACAGCGCGCGGCCGGTGCCGACGATCGTCGCGCCGTCGCGGGCGATGACGCAGCGGTAGCTGTTGCGGAACGAGGCTTCCATCTGTCGCGCTGTGCGGCCGTTGTCGAAACGATCGGCGGCAAGCGAGGCGATCAACGCCGTCCAGTCGATGCCTTCCAGCGAAGTCGAATAGTCGATCGCCATCAGGTCTTAGAACGGCAACGGCCTGCCCGGCATCGACTGGCTCAGCACGCGGCGGAACTCGCCCTGGATGCGCGCCAGCGCGGCTGCGTTGTCCGCCTCGAAGCGCAGGACGATTACCGGTGTCGTGTTCGACGCGCGCGCGAGCCCGAAGCCGTCGGCATACTCGACGCGCAGGCCGTCGATGCGAATGACGTCGACGGCGCCCGGAAAGCTCGCCGTCGCGGCGAGCTTGTCGATAAGCGCATGCGGGGAGGCATCGGAACAGCGGATATTGAGCTCCGGCGTGCTGAGGCTGTCGGGAATCGCGTGCAGCGCGACCGAGGCGTCGGCATCGCGCGACAGAATTTCCAGCAGGCGCGCGCCGGCGTACATGCCGTCATCGAATCCGTACCAGCGTTCCTTGAAGAACGTATGCCCGCTCATTTCCCCGGCGAGCTCCGCGCCGGTCTCCTTCATCTTGGCCTTGATCAGCGAATGTCCGGTTTTCCACATCAGCGGCTTGCCGCCGTGCTGCTCGATCCAGGGCTTGAGATTGCGCGTCGACTTGACGTCGTAGATGACGGTCGCGCCGGGACGGCGCTTCAGCATGTCGGCGGCAAACAGCATCAGCTGCCGGTCGGCGTAGATCGTGCGTCCGTCCTTGGTGACCACGCCCAGGCGGTCGCCGTCACCGTCGAATGCGATGCCCAGCTCGTTGTCGCTAGACGCGAGGTTGGCGATCAGGTCGCGAAGGTTCTCCGGTTGCGATGGATCCGGATGATGGTTCGGAAAGCGGCCGTCGACGTCACAGAACAGCTCGGTGACCTCGCAGCCCAGGCGGCGGAACAGCGTCGGAGCAAAGGCGCCCGCGACGCCGTTGCCGCAATCGACGGCGATTTTCATCGGTCGCGCCAAGCGGACGTCGCCGGTGATGCGGTCGAAGTAAGCCGGCGCCACATCGGCGTTGCGCAGCGAGCCTGCACCGTGCTTCAGTTCACCCGCCTCGATGCGTGTGCGCAAGGCCTTGATCTCGTCGCCTGCGAGCGTGTCGCCGGCTATCACCATCTTCAGACCGTTGTAGTCGGGCGGATTATGGCTTCCGGTCACCATCACGCTGCACTGCGTCTTCAGATGATATGCGGCGAAGTAGCTGATCGGCGTCGTGACCATGCCGATGTCGACGACGTTCGCGCCGCTGGCGCGGATTCCGGTTGCGAGCGCACCGGCAAGTTCCGGACCCGACAGCCGGCCGTCGCGGCCGACGACCAGCGTGTCGCGGCCGCGCTCCTGCGCCAGCGTGCCAAGCGCCTGTCCAACTGCCTGCACGACAGGCGCGGTCAGCGTTGTGCCGACGATGCCGCGAATGTCATAGGCCTTGAAGATTTCGTCGGGAAGGGTC
>JBDTNP010000191.1:0-4741 GCA_039933695.1 Betaproteobacteria bacterium
ATACGGCCTGCTGCTGTTCCTGGTCGCGAGCGGGCTGACGCTGATCTTCGGCATCATGGGCGTCATCAATCTGGCCCACGGCAGCTTCTACATGATCGGGGCGTATCTGGCATTCACGCTGTCGTCGCTGACCGGCAGCCTGTGGCTCGCGATACCGCTCGGGATCGTCCTCTCCGGCGCGCTCGGGTTGTTGCTGGAATGGGCGCTGATCAGCCGCCTGTACCGTCGCGATCATTTGTACCAGGTGTTGCTGACATTCGGGCTGATCCTGATTTTCGAGGAGTTGCGCAGCATCATCGTCGGCGACGACGTGCACAGCGTCGCGATCCCCGCCGCGCTCGCGGCGTCGCTGCCGCTGACCGACACGCTTTCGTACCCGGTGTACCGGCTGTTCATCTCGGCCGTCTGCCTGGCGCTCGCGGCGCTGATGTACGTGACGATACAGAAGACGCGCTTCGGCATGATGATCCGGGCAGCCGCATCGAATCCCGAGATGGCGACCTCGCTGGGTCTGGACATCCGCTGGATCCACGCGCTGGTCTTCGCCGCCGGCGTGGCGCTGGCGGCGTTCGCCGGCATGATCGCCGCTCCGGTCTCGTCGGTGTTTCCGGGCATGGGCAACCAGGTGCTGATCGTCTGCTTCGTGATCGTCGTGATCGGCGGCATCGGATCGCTCAAGGGCGCGCTGATCGCCGCGCTGCTGATCGGCTTCGCCGATACGTTCGGCAAGGTGCTTTTCCCCGACTACGCGAGCATCGCCGTCTATCTGCTGATGGCGGTCGTGCTGCTGTTCCGTCCGCTGGGGCTGTTCGGCCGTGCGTGAGCTCCGGCGCTGCCGCGCCACCCACGCGCGGGATGCGGCATGAAGCGCAGCCTGCTGCCGTGGCTCGTCGTCGCCGCGATCCTGCTGCTGCTGTTTCCGGCGGTGGCGGAGAAGTTCTATCTGCAGCTGGTCACCAAGATCATGATCCTTTCGATTTTCGCGCTCTCGCTCGACCTGCTGGTCGGGTACACGGGGCTCGTCAGCCTGGGCCACGCCGCCTACTTCGGGATCGCCGCGTACACCTACGCGCTGGCCTCGCCGGCCACCGATCCGGCGAGCGTCTGGCTGACCTTGCCGCTGGCGCTGGCGGCCAGCGCCGCAGCCGCGCTTCTCGTGGGCGCGCTGGTGCTGCGCACCTCGGGCGTGTACTTCATCATGGTGACGCTGGCGTTCGCCCAGATGGCGTACTACTTCTTTCACGACACGCGCATCGCCGGCGGATCCGACGGGATTTACGTCAACACGCGGCCCGACGCGCTGGTGCCTGGCGTGGATCTGGCCAACGACCTGCATTTCTATTATTTCGTGCTCGCCGCGCTCGCCGTCGTTTTCGCGCTGCTCGCGATCATCCTGCGCTCGCCGTTCGGGCGGGCGCTGCAGGGCATCAAGGCGAACGAGCATCGGATGCGCGCGCTCGGCTTTGCGACCTTGCGCTACAAACTCGCCGCTTTCGTGCTGGCGGGAACGATCGCCGGGCTCGCCGGCTATCTCGCCGCGGCAAAGGAAGGCTACGTCAATCCCGAGATGATGGCCTGGCATCAGTCGGGCACCGTGCTGATGATGCTGATCCTGGGCGGCATGGGCACGCTGCTCGGCGCGGTGCTCGGCGCGTTCTCCTATGTGCTGCTGCAGGAATGGTTCTCGGCGCTGACCAAGCACTGGCAGCTGTTGATGGGCGTCTTTATCGTCGCCGCGGTTCTGCTGTTGCCGCAGGGTCTGATCGGTCTGCACCAGCTGCGGATGAAGCCGCGCTTGCCGCGCACCGGGGGCGACCGTGACTGAGCCGGTGCTCGTCGCGACCGCGCTCGGCCGCCGCTTCGGCGGCCTGGTCGCCGTCGACGATGTCAGCCTGTCGCTGGCGCCGAAGACGGTGCACGCGGTCATCGGCCCGAATGGCGCCGGCAAGTCCACCTTGATCAACCTCCTCTCCGGTGATCTGCGGCCGTCGACCGGCACGATCCGGCTGGGCGCGCTCGACATCACGCACTGGCCATCGCACCGCATCGCGCAGCATGGCGTGGCGCGATCGTTCCAGCACACCAATGTCTTCGCCGCCTTTTCCGCGTTCGAAAATTGCCGGCTCGCCGCGCAGTCGCATCACAGGAATTTCAATCGCTGGCTCAAGCCTGCGGACCGCTACGACGACTGGAATGCCGCCGCGGAAGCGGCGCTCGCGATCGTCGGACTCGCCGCACGTTCGGGCATTACGGCGGCCGCGATGTCGCACGGCGAGCGGCGCGCGCTGGAGATCGCGATGGCGCTCGCCACGCATCCGGCGGTGCTGTTGCTCGACGAGCCGCTGGCCGGGATGGGCCCGGAGGAGTCCACGCACATCGTCGCCCTGCTCAAGCGCCTGGCCGCCGACCACGCGATCCTGCTGGTCGAGCACGACATGGACGCGGTGTTCGCGCTGGCGGACAGGCTGACGGTGATGGTCAACGGCCGGATATTGGCCAGTGGCGAGCCGGAGGCGATCCGCGCCAACGCCGAAGTGCAGCGCGCCTACCTGGGCACCGAAGCAGTGAGCGCGCTTTGATGGCCGCGCCGCTGCTCGAAGCGCGCAAGCTGCACAGCTACTACGGCAGCAGCCACGTCCTGCAGGGCGTCGATTTCGCGGTCGGCGCCGGCGAAGTGGTCGCGCTGATGGGCCGAAACGGCATGGGCAAGACGACCTTGCTGCGCTCGATGCTCGGCTTGCTCAAGTCGCGCACCGGCGAAGTGGACATCGATGGCGTCAGTGTTACCGATATGCCGCCGCACAAGATCGCCCGTCTGGGCGTCGCGTTCGTGCCCGAGAACCGCGGCATCTTTCCGACGCTGACAGTCCGCGAGAACCTGCTGGTCGCCGCGCGCCCGACCGCCGGCGGCAACGCGTGGACGTTCGAACGAGTGATGGCGACCTTTCCGGCGCTCGCGGCGCGGCTCGGGCACCGAGGCAACCAGCTGTCGGGCGGCGAGCAGCAGATGCTGACGATCGGCCGCGCGCTGCTGACCAATCCGCGCCTGCTGATGCTCGACGAGGCGACCGAGGGCCTGGCGCCGCAGATCGCGACGACGATCTGGCGGACGATACGCATGATTCGCGACGGCGGCATCGCGACGGTGATCGTCGACAAGCATTTCGCGATGCTCGCCGAGCTCGCCGATCGCTGCGTGATCCTGGTCAAGGGACGCAAGGTGTTCGACGGCTCGCCTGCCAAGCTCGCGGCGCAGCCGGGCCTGCGCGAGCAGCATCTGGGCATCTAGCCTCGATCGATGCCGAGGGCGCGATTCGTCGACGTCGCCGGTCACCGGCTGGAATGCGTGCGTATCCGCGGCGCGATCGGCGCACCAACGCTGGTCTTTTTGCACGAAGGGCTGGGCTCGGTCGCGCTGTGGAAGGATTTTCCCGCGCGCGTGGCCGACGCGACTGGCTGCCCGGTGCTCGTCTATTCGCGGGCCGGTTACGGGCGCTCGTCGCCGGCCGCGCTGCCGCGCGCGCCCGACTACATGCACGTCGAGGCGCTCACGGTCCTGCCGGCGCTGCTCGACCGCCTCGGGATCGCGGACCCGGTATTGGTCGGACACAGCGACGGCGCATCGATCGCACTGCTTCATGCCGGTTCGGGCAAGCGCCCCGTGCGCGCGCTGGTCGCGCTCGCGCCGCATGTCTTCGTCGAAGACATGTCGATCGCCAGCATCGCCGAAGCACGCCGACAATACGAGACCACCGACCTGCGCGAAAAGCTGGCGCGCCGCCACGCCGACCCCGATGCCGCGTTCCGCGGCTGGAACGACATCTGGCTCGCACCGGCGTTTCGCCGCTGGAACATCGAGGCAAGCCTTTCCGGTGTGCGCTGCCCGCTGCTGCTGATCCAGGGCCGCGACGACGAATACGGAAGCACGGCGCAGCTCGATGCGATCGAGCGCCAGGCCGGCGGCAAGGTCGCGCGGCTCGAGCTCGCCGACTGCCGACACTCGCCGCATCGCGATCAGCCTGACGCGACGCTGGCGGCGATCGCGGACTTCGTCGCTACGACTTGACCGCTTTTTGCAAGGCCAGCGCGCGCTGATAGAGGCGATTGCGCGCCGCGCCCGATTGCGCGACGGCGATGCGCACCGCCTCGGCCAGCGGCAGCTCGGCGAGCAGCGGCTTCAGCAACCTCTCGTGCTCGCCCGCCGTGTCCTCCGCGCCGTCATCGTCCGGCGCCGCGACGATCAGCACGAACTCGCCGCGGAGCCGGTCGGCCTCGGCCGCGAGCCAGGCGGACGCCTCGGCCAGCGCGCAACGATGCAGCGTTTCGAAACGCTTGGTCAGCTCCCGCGCGATGACGATCTCGCGCTGCGGATCGAGCGCGGCGGCAAGCGCCGCCACCGTCGCCGCGATCCGGTGCGGCGCTTCGTACAAGACCAGCGCATACGGC
This sequence comes from Betaproteobacteria bacterium, assembly GCA_039933695.1. Classification (GTDB taxonomy): domain Bacteria; phylum Pseudomonadota; class Gammaproteobacteria; order Burkholderiales; family Casimicrobiaceae; genus PALSA-1003. The sequence goes on from JBDTNP010000191.1 coordinate 4,447, forward strand.
AACGCGCGCACGCGTTCGAGTGCGGCGCGGCGCGCGCCGGCCGCGGCGGGCAGGAATCCGAGGAAAAGCCACTGCGGCGTCGCGATGCCCGCCGCGGAGAGCGCCGCCGTCACCGCCGACGGACCGGGGATCGGCACGATGGCAAAGCCCGCCGCCGAAACCGCGCGCACCAGCGCGGCGCCCGGATCGCTGATCGCCGGCGTGCCGGCATCGGTGATCAGCGCGACCCGCTTGCCGGACGAGAGCGATTCGATAATGGCGGCGGCGCGCTTGTGCTCGTTGTGCTCGTGCAGCG
>JBDTNP010000192.1:0-1504 GCA_039933695.1 Betaproteobacteria bacterium
GTCATGCATCATTCGTCGCCGGCGCCGGCGATCGCCGCGATTCAACCGGCCGGGCCGCTGCACTGATCGCCGCGAGCGACGCGGCGCGCGTTCAGGCAGTGCCACCGACGGTCAAGCCGTCGATACGCAGCGTCGGCTGTCCGACGCCCACCGGTACGCTCTGCCCTTCTTTCCCGCAGGTGCCGATGCCCGAGTCCATCGCCATGTCGTTGCCGATCATCGACACGCGGGTAAGGGCGTCGGGGCCATTGCCGATCAGCGTCGCACCCTTGACCGGATAGGCGAGCTTTCCGTTTTCAATCTTCCAGGCCTCGGCGGCCGAAAATACGAACTTGCCGTTGGTGATGTCGACCTGGCCACCGCCAAAGTTGATCGCATACAGACCGTTCTGCACCGAGGCGATGATCTCCGCCGGATCCCTGTCGCCGTTCAGCATGATCGTGTTGGTCATTCGCGGCATCGGCATGTGCGCGAACGATTCCCGGCGACCGTTGCCGGTGGGCGCGACGCCCATCAGCCGCGCATTCAGCGAATCCTGCATGTAGCCTTTGAGGATGCCATCCTCGATCAATACGGTGCGCTGCGTCGGATTGCCTTCGTCGTCGATGTTGAGCGAGCCGCGCCGATCGGGAATCGTTCCATCATCGACCACGGTCACGCCGCGCGCTCCGACACGCTGGCCGATCCTGCCGGAAAACGCCGACGTGCCCTTGCGGTTGAAATCGCCCTCGAGGCCGTGGCCGATCGCCTCGTGCAGCAGAATGCCCGGCCAGCCATGGCCGAGAACGACGGTCATCGTGCCGGCCGGTGCATCGCGCGCGTCGAGATTCATCAGCGCCTGATCAACGGCCTGTGCCGCGTAGGATTCGAGCAGCGCGTCGGTGAAAAACCCGTAGTCGACGCGGCCGCCTCCGCCGGCCATCCCTTGCTCACGCCGACCGTTGTGCTCGGCGATCACATTGAGCGAGATCCGGACTAGCGGCCTCACGTCGGCGGCGATCGAGCCGTCGCTGCGCGCCACAAGGATGGCCTCGTATTCGCCGGCGAGCGATGCCATCACCTGCGTTATTCGCGGGTCGCGGGCGCGCGCCAGCCGCTCCAGCCGCTCGAGCAGCGCGACCTTCGCCCCGTCGGTCAGCGCCGTGACGGGATCGTTCGCCGAATAGAGCGTTCTCGCCCCGCCGATCCGGTCGAGTGCCGCGACCGCAGTCTGGCCTTGCCGGCCGATCGCGCGCGTCGCCGTCGCCGCCTGCGTCAATGCGTCCAGGCTGATGTCGTCGGAATAGGCGAATGCGGTCTTTTCTCCCGAGATCGCGCGCACACCCACACCGCGATCGATCGAAAATGACCCCGACTTGACGATCCCCTCCTCGAGACTCCAGCTTTCGACGCGCGAATACTGAAAATACAAATCGGCATGATCGATGCGATGACCATGGATTCCGGCGAGCACGCCGGACAGCTGGCCAAACTCCAGTGCTGCCGGGGCGAGCAACAATCGCGT
>JBDTNP010000193.1:0-4093 GCA_039933695.1 Betaproteobacteria bacterium
GTCCCGGCATCACCAAGTCCGACCTGCTGATCATCAACAAGATCGACCTGGCGCCGATGGTCGGCGCCTCGCTCGAGGTGATGGATCGCGATGCGCGGCGCATGCGCGGCGAGCGTCCGTTCGTCTTCACCAACCTGAAGAGCGGCGAGGGGCTCGATACGGTGATCCGCTTTGTCGTCGAGCGCGGCATGCTGGGCGCGAGACGTGAGCGCGCGCCGGCCGTCGGCGAATGACCGCTGCACGATTCGGTTAAGGCACCAGCGCTATCCACGCAGGACCCAAAGTAGTGCGCTGCCCATAGCGGCGCACCGTATTGGGCCGTCTCATCGGCGCGGCGCCACCGCGTCATCGCGACACTTATCCGAGTCATCGTGCGACCATCGGCGCAAAAACAGCGCGTTAGCTTTGCTCGTCTCTGCATGGCATGGATTGTGCAAAGCAACAATAGGGGAGCGCATGCCATCAAGGCGGCATCGGCCCGGCAATGGGCCGTTCGGATTGTTCGGTCGGCGATGCGTCTTGCCCACAGGGAAGCAGATTAAACGTCATCTTTCGACACGGGGCCAACCATGCAACGAAGAAGTTTTCTGAAACGCCTGACGATCACGGCAACGCTGGCTGCTGCCGGGCTCTCGCTGACTGCGCCGGCGCATGCCGCCGACACGATCAAGGTAGGCGTCCTGCATTCGCTATCGGGCACGATGGCGATCAGCGAAACGGTCCTCAAGGACGTCACGTTGATGGCGATCGAGGAAATCAACGCCAAGGGCGGCGTGATGGGCAAAAAGCTCGAGCCCGTCGTCGTCGATCCGGCGTCGAACTGGCCGCTGTTCGCAGAAAAGGCGCGACAGCTGCTGACACAGGACAAGGTCGCCGTAGTCTTCGGCTGCTGGACATCGGTGTCGCGCAAGTCGGTCCTGCCCGTGTTCGAAGAGCTGAACGGATTGCTGTTCTACCCGGTCCAGTACGAAGGTGAAGAGCTTTCGAAAAACGTCTTCTACACCGGCGCAGCCCCGAATCAGCAGGCGATACCCGCAGTCCAGTACCTGCTCAGCAAGGAGGGCGGCGGCGCCAAGCGCTTCGTTCTTTTGGGCACCGACTATGTGTACCCGCGCACGACCAACAAGATCCTGCGCTCGTTCCTGCACAGCAAGGGCATTGCCGACAAGGATATCGACGAGAAGTACACGCCGTTCGGCCACTCCGATTATCAGACGATCGTCGCCGATATCAAGAAGTTCGCCGCGGGAGGCAAGACGGCTGTCGTGTCGACGATCAACGGCGACTCGAACGTGCCGTTCTACAAGGAGCTCGGCAATCAGGGCCTGAAAGCCACCGACGTGCCGGTCGTCGCATTTTCGGTCGGCGAGGAAGAGCTGCGTGGCGTCGACACCAAGCCGCTGGTCGGCCATCTGGCCGCCTGGAACTACTTCATGTCGCTGAAGAATCCGGCCAATGACGAGTTCAAGAAGAAATGGGCGGCGTACGCGGTCAAGGCGAAGCTGCCAAACGCCGACAAGCCGCTGACCAACGATCCGATGGAAGCGGCGTACGTCGGCATCAACATGTGGAAGCAGGCGGTCGAGAAGGCCAAGTCGACCGACGTCAACAAAGTGATCGCCGCGATGGGAGGGCAGACGTTCAAGGCGCCCGACGGATTCACGATCAAGATGGACGAAAAGAATCACCACCTGCACAAGCCGGTGTTCATCGGCGAAGTCCAGGCCAATGGCCAGTTCAACGTCGTCTGGAAGACGCCGGGGCCGATCAAGGCGACGCCATGGAGCCCGTACATCCCGGAAAACGACGGCAAGAAGGACGAGCCGGACAAGAAGTAGCGCGGTAGTGGACGTCCCGACATGGCGGCAGCGGCCCGTGATCACCCGCTGCCGCCAGTCGCATTTTCGTGGTCTGGCAAGGAGAGATTCGAAGTGGTGATCATGCGTTTTGCCATCGCGCTGGCGCTGTCCGCGACCATGCATTGCGCAACAGGCGCCGTGCCGCCGGATGCGATCCGCGACCTGGCCCTCGGCGACAACGAGGCGAAGCTCAACGCGATCAGGACGCTGGTATCGGGCGCCGACCCGGCGGCGCTGCCGATATTGCAGGCGCTGCTGAACGGCGAGGTGCAGACCGTCGCCGATACCGAGGTTCTTCTGGTCAAGGGCACCGGCGCCGAGGCGACCGCGACCGACCTTTTGACCGGCGGCGCCGTCATTCCGGTGCCGGCGAGCCGCGACGACGTCGTCGTCAACAATCGCGTGCGCAAGCAACTGATCAATGCCATCGCCTCGTTCCGGCTGAACGTGCAAGATCGCGCGGTCCGACTGGCGGCCGCCAGAGAGCTGCAGAGCGGCGCCGACGACGACATGCTGCCGGCGATCGGCGCCGCGCTGGCCAGGGAAACCGATGCCGAAGTCCAGTCGCTGCTGCTGCTGACGCAGGCTTCGATCCAGCTCGGGAGCAGCGACCGAAACACGCGTCTGGCGGCGATTCGCGCGCTCGCGGGCAGCAACAATCCGAACACCAAGACGCTGCTGCTGGGCGTGCTAGAACAAAAGGACGGGCAATTCGTCGAGCCCGACGCCGACGTTCGCGCCGAAGCCGAGAAGTCGCTGCACGCGGTGCAGAGCAGGCTTTCGACCGGGGAGATCATCGGCCGCGTCTTCAGCGGCATTTCGCTGGGCAGCATTCTGCTGCTCGCGGCGCTCGGCCTGGCGATCACTTACGGCCTGATGGGCGTGATCAACATGGCCCATGGCGAGCTGATCATGATCGGCGCCTACAGCACCTACGTCGTGCAGGACATCTTCCGTTCCCGGTTCAGCGAATGGTTCGACGCCTATCTGATCGCCGCGGTGCCGGTGTCGTTCGCCGTTGCCGCGCTGGTCGGGATGATCCTGGAAAGGACGGTCATCCGCTTCCTTTACGGGCGGCCGCTCGAGACCTTGCTCGCGACCTGGGGCATCAGCCTGATCCTGATACAGACGGTGCGGACGATCTTCGGCGCGCAGAACGTGCAGGTCGAAAATCCGTCGTGGATGTCCGGCGGGATCGAAGCGATCACTGGCGTCGTCCTGCCCTGGAGCCGGATCGTAATCATCGGCTTCGCCGCCTTCGTGCTGCTCTCGATGTGGCTGCTGCTGACGCGGACCCGGCTGGGATTGTTCGTGCGCGCGGTCACCCAGAACCGGGCGATGGCGAGCTGCACCGGCGTGCCGACGCGCCGCGTCGATACGTGGGCGTTCGGGCTGGGCTCGGGCATCGCGGGGCTCGCCGGCTGCGCGTTGTCGCAGATCGGCAACGTCGGACCCGACCTCGGCCAGAGCTACATCGTCGACTCGTTCATGGTCGTCGTGCTGGGCGGCGTCGGTCAGCTTGCCGGCACCGTGTACGCGGCGATGGGCCTCGGCGTGGTCAACAAGTTTCTCGAGGCCTGGTCGGGCGCGGTGCTGGCCAAGATCGCGGTGCTGGTGTTCATCATCGTGTTCATCCAGAAGCGGCCGCAGGGCCTGTTCGCCCTGAAGGGGCGCGCGGTCGAAGCATGATCAGCGGCGCGGCGTTCGTCGCTCTGGCGCCCGCCGGAGGACCGCAGTTCGCGCGACTCCTGCCGCTCAACGGGTGGCTTGCCTACGTCGCCGCCGCGCTGGTGCTGTTCGTCGCCTTTCCGGTGCTGCATCTGGTCGTCCCGCCCGGCAGCGCGCTTCATCTTTCCGATTACACGGTGACCCTGATCGGCAAGATCATGTGCTACGCGATCGTCGCCTTGGCGATGGATCTGATCTGGGGCTACACCGGCATTCTGTCGCTGGGTCACGGCCTGTTCTTCGCGCTGGGCGGCTACGCGATGGGGATGTACCTGATGCGCTCGATCGGGACCGAAGGCGTCTATCACAGCACGCTTCCCGATTTCATGGTGTTCCTCGACTGGAAAGCGTATCCCTGGTACTGGAGCTTCACCGATCATTTCTGGTACGCAGCGCTGCTGGTCGTGCTGGTTCCCGGGCTGCTGGCGCTGGTGTTCGGCTACTTCGCGTTTCGCTCGCGCATCAAGGGCGTCTACTTCTCGATCATCACCCAGGCGCTGACCTAC
>JBDTNP010000194.1:0-4914 GCA_039933695.1 Betaproteobacteria bacterium
GATCGCTCGCTGGCGTACTCCGATCCCGAAGCATGGAAACGCGACGCCGAAGGGCTGCTCAAAGGCGTCGCAGCGGTCGAGACGGTGACGCTAGGCGGCCCCGATTACGTCATCCAGCAGGCGGTTCCCGCCAGCGCGCAGCCGGTCGTCGGCCTCGACCGGCGGATCGACGCGCAGCGACGCGCGGCGATCGACAGGGCGGTGAGCACACACCGCAGCACGCTCAGTCCCTTTCTCGATCTGGTCGTCGGCGGCGAGGGTCTGGTGCTTTACGTTCCCGTATTCCAGGGGAACGAGCTCCGCGCGATTATCTCGGCAACGCTGGCGCGGGCGGAATGGCCGAAATCGATACTCGACCGGCGCTTTCCCGAGCACTATATCGAGATCGTGCAGGACGGACGGGCGATGCGCACCGTCGCTCCGGATGCCCCGAAGGCTGCCGACAAATGGTCGCAGGATCTCCCGCTGGTCGTGCAGAATGCGCGCTGGACGCTGCGTGCGACGCCGACGCAAAATCTCGTCGCCAGCGGCGCCTCGCCGTTGCCGATCGCCGCACTGGCGCTTGGTACGATCCTGGCCACGCTGCTTGCGCTTTCGACCTACCTTTTCCAGACTGCCCGCGCCCATGCAAAGGATCTCAAGCGCACCAACGAGCGGCTGGTCAGCGACATCGCGCGGCGCTATCACGTCGAGCAGGAATTGCGCGAAAGCGAAAGCCGCACCAGCCTGATCATCAACGCCGTCAAGGACTGTGCGATATACATGCTCGACACCGAAGGGCGGGTTGCAAGCTGGAATCCGGGCGCGCAGGCTCTGAACGGCTATACGGCGGCGGAGATCATCGGCAAGCACTTTTCGGTGCTCTACCCGCCGGATCGCAAGGACCCGCCGGAAAAAGAGCTCGCGGTTGCAGCGCGACGCGGCTGGTACGAGGAGGACTGCTGGCACCTGCGCAAGGACGGCAGCCGCTATTGCGGCGACGACATCATTTCCGCGATTCGCGACGAGCCAGGTAACCTTCGCGGCTTTTCGGTCGTCACCCGTGACGCGACGATGCGGCTCGAGCTGCGCGAACAGACCGAACGCGCGCGCGACTTTTATTTTTCTCTGTTCTCGGGGTTCCCGAACCTGGTCTGGCGCTCCGACACTAGCGGAGCCTGCGATTACCTGAACCAGGCATGGCTGGAGTTCACGGGGCGGAGGCAGGAGGAGGAGTTCGGCTCGGGCTGGCTGGATGGCGTGCACCCGGACGATCGCGCGCGCTGGCGGGAAATCATCGCCGAAGCCCTTTCCGCACAGAAGACTTTCGAATACGAGTTCAGGCTGCGGCGCGCGGACGGGAGCTTCGGCTCGATCATCTGCAACGGGCGTCCGTATTACGACATGCAGGGCCGCTTTTCCGGGTACCTGAATGCCTGTTACGACAACACGGCACGGCGCGCAATGGAAAGTGCGCTCAAGGAAAGCGAGGCGCGCTACCAGGGCATGACCGCCAACGTGCCGGGCATGGTGTTCGAGCTGCTGCGCGATCCCGACGGCAGGCTGTCGTTCTCCTACGTGAGCGAAGGCGTCGTCGCGCTGACCGGCGTAACCGAGGCCGCGCTGACCGCGGACAGCGCGGCCTTTTTCGATCTTGTCGCGCCCGCCGAGCGACCGCACCTGGAGGCAACGCTCGAAGCGTCCGCCGCGCAACTGTCGAACTGGAGCTGGAGCGGCCGCATCCAGCCGCGCCACGAGTCGACCGAAAGATGGATCAGCATTCGGGCTCGACCGAGGCAGGCGGAAAACGCGGGCGTGCTCTGGGACGGTGTCGTGTTCGACGACACTCAGAGCCGCCTATCGCAGGTGGAGCTCGAGCGCTCACGCGAGGAGTTGCGCGAGCTGTCAAGACACCTGCAGACGGTGCGCGAGGAAGAAAAGCAACGCATCGCGCGCGAGGTGCACGACGAGCTGGGCGCGACGTTGAGCGTTCTGAAAATGGACCTGGAGTCGCTCGGCGCGCAGCTGCCGCCCGACCTGGTGGAAGCGCGCGCCAAGCGCAGCGCGATGATCCAGCTGGTCGACTCCGCAGTGGCGACGACGCGCAAGATCGTCACGGACCTCCGGCCCAGCATTCTCGACGACCTGGGCCTGGCCGCCGCTTTGCGCTGGCAGATCAGCGAATATGAAAAACACACCACGCTGCGGTTTCATCTCGAGACGCCCGAGCCGGACGTCGCAATCGATCGGGAACGGGGATTGGCGCTATTCCGCATATTCCAGGAGACCATCACCAACGTCGCGCGTCACGCCAACGCGACCAATGCCTGGATAGGGCTTACCCAGACCGATCGAGCGTACGTGCTGACCGTCCGGGACGACGGCGGCGGCGTGAGCGAAGACGATTTGCGCAAGCCGATGTCGCACGGCGTCCGCGGCATGCGCGAGCGCGCGCAGCACTTCGGTGGGAATCTCTCGGTGTCCTCGACTTCCGAGGGGACGACCGTCGTGGTGACGATCCCGAAGCAAGGCACCTGACCCCGGGCCGCCGCCAACCCGGCGCGGGCGCGCCAGAAGACGCTGCCCGCCCCGGGGTCAACCGACGCTGCGACGGCGGTCGAGCACAGGCCGGTCGCGCACCGCGCCGTAGCCGGACTGGATGCGCCCCAGCGAGCGCGAGCGCTCGCCGCGGAACTGCAGCGTTTGATCGCCGATCACGCGGCCCCAGCTCTCTTCGAGCGCTCCAATGAACGACCTCAGGCGCCCTTCGATCCGATCACGATTCATCGCTGCTCCGATGCCGCGCCGTCAAGCCGACTTCACGACCAGATTGTCGACGACGTTCTTGACGCCATTGGTCGACGAAGCAATTTGCTTCGCCTTGTCGCGCAGCTCGCTGGAGGCAACCGTCCCCGACAGCGTTACCGTCGCGTCCTTGGTGTCGACGTCGATCGAGGTCGACTTGAGCCCCGGCTCGGCAATCAGCGCGGCCTTGACCTTGGCGGTGATCGCCGTATCGTCCGCCGCCATCGCTACCTTCGAGCTCGCATTGGCGGTGGTATCGGCGACCTTGTCGGCCGCCCGGTCCATCTTCTGGCCGACGGTCGTGCCGCTGCCGGTACCTTGTTGCCCGCAGCCGACGACAAGCAGCAAGCTCGAGGCCAGCGCTGTAATCGCGATCATTGGTTTTAGGTGATTGTGCATTTTTGCTCCTTGCAGTGTTTGTTCCCGCCTCCTGGCCGGCGGTTCTGGCCTCGTGCCGCTAGCAATGCTGTGCGGCACGCTCCCAATACGGTTTGGCGCCGAAGTATGCATGGATGAACACCGCAAGCTCGCGATCCAGCAGCTCGTTCATCGCTTCGGCGCGCATCGACGGCGCCCGCTCGATCCAGTCGCGCGTGGCGTTGATGCACACCCCATCGCCGTCGATCTGCATGTACATCGTGTTCCACGGCACCGCGATCAGCCGCTCACTCCAGTCCGGCGCATGGCCGAGGACCACGACACCGTAGGCAACTCTGCCCGCATGCATATCGACCAGCACGTCGAGCAATTCGCCGACGCGCTGCCCCCGGCTGTCGAGCACGATGCGGCCAAGCAGGCTGTCAGCGCCGACGATCGGCGATCGCCCGAACCCGGTGCGCTTTACTTCGACCTCGGGAAACAGGTCCGGTGTCCGGGTGCCGCTGGGTTCCTGCGCTTGCCTGAGCATGCCTGTCTCCCTGTGGTAGACAGACTATGCCGAGTGCCGCCGCTTGCCGCTATCGGTCCGCGACTGTTTCTCGTGTCGGCGAAATGCGCGCCCCTTGTCGGACAAAGGCCTACGTGAGATCAGTTCTTCAGGTTCGCCGGCAGGTGGCTCAGCAGGTCGGCGAGGTCGTCGGCGTGCTCCTCCTCCTTCGCCTGGATTTCCTCCATCAGGCGCCGCGACGTTGCATCGAACGGTGCGAAATAGGCCGCGATCTCGCGATAGCTGTCGATCGCGATCCGTTCGGCGACCAGATCCTCCTTGATCATGTCGATCAGGTCCTTGCCTTCGACGTATTCCGAGTGGCTTCGCGTTGCCAGGCCCTCCGGCGAAAAATTCGGCTCGCCGCCCAGTTGCACGATGCGTTCGGCGATCAAGTCCGCGTGCGCCTGCTCCTCGGTGGCATGCTCGAGAAATTCGGCCGCCACCGGCCCGGCGTGTATCCCGCGGGCCATGAAATGGTGGCGCCGGTAACGGAGCACGCAGATGATCTCGGTGGCCAATGCTTCGTTGAGCACGCGGACCGCCGTCTGCGTGTCGCCGCCGTATCCGGCGGTGACTGCGCCTTCTTCGATATGTTGCCGCGCCCGCTGCCGCAAAGTCGCGACGTCGGAAAGGAATGGTTGCTTGCTCATGGCGTCTCCTGGGGTGGTCGGCGCGGAGGCGAGGGGCCGACCCGCGATTAAGCGTAGTCGCAGCAGGAATCATGCCGACCCTCAGCCCCCGTCGCCGCGGTTCGCACCGCATGAACGATCACGAAAGGATGTCGAACGGGCGTGTAATTCTTACAGCGAGAGCAATAAGGCGCGGCAGAAAAGCCGCCGCGTCAGATCAGCGCGCGCTGCCGATCGACTCCGGCATCGACGACGGCCAATGCGGTCATGTTGACGATGCGCCGCACGGTGGCCGACGGCGTCAGTATGTGAATGGGCTTGGCGACGCCGAGCAGGATCGGCCCGAGCGTCAGCCCGCTGCCGGCGGCGACCTTCAGCAGGTTGAACGAAATATTGGCGGCGTCCAGCGTCGGCATGATCAGTAGATTGGCGTCGCCCTTGAGGCGCGCATCGGGAAACACGGTGCGACGGATCTTTTCCGACAGCGCTGCATCGCCCTGCATTTCACCTTCGACCTCGAGATCCGGCGAGACGTAGACGCGCCACTCCGCAAAACTCGAATGCAAAGCGTCG
>JBDTNP010000195.1:0-1736 GCA_039933695.1 Betaproteobacteria bacterium
CGCTTCGTCTTCCCACGCATAGCGCTTGTGCGGCGGAACGTCGAGCCGGCGTAGTGCAATCGCGAGCACGACGCCGATCACCGCGGCGGCCAGGTGTGTTTCCCAGGAAACGCCGGGCTGGATCGGCAACACGCCCCAGGCGAGCGACCCGTAGATGAATGCGACCAGCAGCGAGGCGGCGATCGCGCGCCTGTCGTGGCGAATCACACCGGCGGTGAATACATAGGCGGCCAGGCCGTAGATCAATCCGCTGGCCCCGACGTGCACGCCGCCGCGGGCGAAGAGCCACACGGCGATGCCGGGTCCCAGGTACACCCCGGGCAGCACCTTGGTTGCCGAATCGGGATACAGATGCAGCATCGCCGTGCCGACGACCAGCAGCGGCAGCGAGTTGGCCATCAGATGGCCGAAACTGCCATGCACCAGCGGTGCCACGAATATCCCCGCAAACCCGGCGAGCTCGCGCGGCGCGACGCCGAATCGCTCCAGTTCGAGGTCCAGCGCCACGTTAATCACCTGGATCACCCACAGGATGGCGGCGAAGCCCAGCGCGAGCTTCACTGCCAGACCGAAGTTGGCTCGACTCCTGTCGGAGCCAGTGTAGGCCGGGTCGGGAATCCGAATCTGCATCGCTCAAGAGCATACCAGCCGAGGCTTTTGGCCGACGGGGGGGCCGCACCCCGGTCAATCGCGGCTCGGCGAGATCGCGAAGTCGGACACCGCTTCGTCTTCGAGCAGCGCGGGCCCCAGGCTCGCCACCGCGTCCTTGTGGTGCTTTGGCTGGGCATCGGCGAAGCGTCGGAACACTTTTCCGGCGCGGCGCAATGCGCTCGAAGGGCAACGGCTATAATTCCGGATCAGCGGCAGCGAAAAAATGAACGCAAGGCTTCCGCGCGTTGGACGAACGGGCTGCTGATCCTTGAAGACCTCTCGAGCCGCGTCGTCGTCGGCAGGCACCGCGGCTATCGCGCTGTCCGCCACGCTGGCGATCCAGGTCTTTACCGCGCTATCGGGTGCCGCGGTTGCGGTGCTTGCGCCGGAGATCGCCCGCGATTTCGGCGTGCCCGCGAAGCTGGTCGGCGTTTTCGTCGGACTGCTTTACGTCGGTTCGATGACCGCGAGTCTCGCTTCCGGCCATTTCATCGCACGCCGCGGAGCGATCGGTGTGTCTCAGGTTTGCGTGCTGCTCTGCGCCGCCGGCATCCTGATCGTCGCCCTGCTGCCTTCGAGCGCGGCGGCGATGCTGGCCGTCGCGCCGCTGGTCATCGGTCTGGGCTATGGCGCCGTCACGCCGGCTTCGTCCGAATTGCTCGCACGCACCGCTCGTCCTGACCGCCTGGCGCTTACGTTCTCGATCAAGCAGACCGGTGTGCCGGGCGGCGCCGCCTTGGCCGGCGCCCTGTTGCCGGCATTGACAGTGGCGATCGGCTGGCGGCCCGCGCTGCTGTGGGTCGCCGCCTGCGGCGTCGTCATCGCCGGTCTCGCACAGTCGACGCGACGGCGGCTCGATGTCATCGGCGCCGACCGTCCATTTTCGCTGACGGCGCTGATCGCGCCACTGCGCGTCGTGTTGCGGGATCGCCGGCTGGCGGAGCTTTCGGTCGTCGGCTTCGTCTACGCGGCGATGCAGATGTGCCTGATGAGCTTTCTGGTCGTCTACCTGACCGAAGCGCTGGTCGATGCGCTGATCGCCGCGGGGCTGGCGCTGACGACCGCGAACATCGGCGGCGTCGCCG
>JBDTNP010000196.1:0-7096 GCA_039933695.1 Betaproteobacteria bacterium
CCGAACAACCAGGGAGCTCCGATCCCGCCGATTGCGGTGCCTACCGCATAAAAGAATGCAATCGACAACGCTCGCACCTCTACCGGAAAGCTTTCGCTGACCACGAGATAGGCCGAGCTCGCCGCTGCCGAGGCGAAGAAGAACACGAGTGTCCAGGCCAGCGTCTGCGTGGTGGCATTCAACCAGCCGGCAGCGAAGACGATCGCCGTCAGGCCGAGCAGCAAGCCAGAAAGCGCATAGGTCGTGCCGATCATCTGTCGGCGGCCCCAAATATCGAAGTAGCGGCCGAGAATCAGAGGCCCGAGAAAATTGCTCGCGGCAAATGGCAACAGATAGAGCCCCACATCCTGAGGCTGCACGGCATAGAAGCGACCCAACACCAGCGCGTACGTGAAGAAAATCGCGTTGTAGCAAAAAGCCTGCGCAGTCATCAGCACGAGACCCAGCACCGCCCTGCGCGGGTAATGCCGAAAAAGCGTGACGCCCAGATCGACGAAGCTCACGGTGCGCGCGCGGATCCGGAGGCGCAGCCGGGGCAGCGACTCCGACGCGGTGCTGCGTCCGCGCACCTCGCGCTCGACCGCGACGGCAATGCGTTCGGCTTCTTCGGTGCGCCCGTGCAGCAGCAGCCAGCGGGGGCTTTCGGGCAGATATCGCCTCAGGAAGAGGATGCCGAGGCCGAGTGCAGCACCCAATCCGAATGCCAATCGCCAGCCGACGTCGGGAGGAAGGCGTCCAGGCTGCAACAGCAGGCTGGAGCCGATCGCGCCCAGCGCGGCGCCGACCCAGAAGCTGCCATTGACGCCGAGGTCGGTGCGGCCGCGATAGCGTGCGGGGATCAGTTCCTGAATCGCCGAATTGATAGCCGAGTACTCGCCGCCGATCCCGGCGCCGGTCAGGAAGCGGAAAAGCGCGAACGTCGCAAAATCGTGAGAGAGGGCCGTAGCCGCCGTGGCGAGGACATAAACCCCGAGCGTTACGAAGAAGAGACGCTTGCGGCCGAACCGATCGGTGAGCCAGCCGAATAGAAGCGCTCCCAGCACGGCCCCGGTGAGATATGCGCTCGCCGAAAGTCCGACCTCCGCGTCGCTGAGCAGCAACGATGGGCTGGCTTTCAGCGCTCCGGACACGGCGCCGGCGAGCGCGACCTCGAGGCCGTCGAGCACCCAGGTAATCCCCAGCGCGACGATCACCAGCGTATGAAATCGCGACCAGGGCAACGCGTCCAGCCGCGCGGGGACGGAGCTCTCGACTATCCTTCCGACTTGCCGTGTAGTTCGTTCCATCGGTTGAATGGCAGCGTACTACATCGACCGCCGGACCGAGACTCTCTCGCCGAGATCAGATCAGGATAGATGGGCGGCCCAGGCTAAAGGGCCGGCCGAGATGCAAAATTCAACGCCTATCGCGCCCGGCCCGTTTCATTCTGCTGCACTGCGCGTAAAATCGCGCGCTTCGGCAGTTCTTCCTATGGGGTCGTCGCCATGAAATTCCGCCATCTTGTGCTGAGCATCGCCGCTGCCGTCCTGGCCCCGGCATACGCTGAAACGACCGCCGACCGTTGGGATCTGTCCGAAATCTATGCGTCTGTGGCCGCCTGGAACGCCGACGCGAACAAGGTCGACGGACAGCTGAAGGAGCTTGCCGGATGCAAGGGGCGCCTCGGGGAAAGCGCTGCGCGATTCAAGCAATGCCTCGACTTCCAGGCTGACCTCACCAAACGCTACTACCGGCTGGCCGCCTACGCGAGCGAGCAGGCGTCCGAGGACACCGGCAACGCCGCGTTTCAGGAGCTCGATCAGAAGTCCGACCTCCTAGGCACCCGGGTGACCGAAGGCAGCGCCTTCGTCGACCCAGAGATTCTGCACATCGGCAAGGACCGGATCGCGCAATTCCTGAAGAAGGATCCGTCACTGTCGATCTACCGCTTCCCGCTCGCGCAAACCTTGCGCAAGGCGCCGCACACTCTGGACGATCAGGGCGAGGCGCTGATCGCGAAATTCAGTCTGATGGACAACGCCGGCGGATCGGCCTACACGATCCTCACCAATGCCGACATCCCATGGCCGAAGGTCAAGCTGTCGACCGGAGAAGAGATCACACTCGACGCGTCGGCATACACCAAATATCGCGAGCTCCCGAACCGCGACGACCGCAAGAAGGTCATGGACAGCTTTTTCGGCACGTTCAAGACCTACGAGCGCACGCTCGGCGTCGACCTGTATTCGCAGCTCAAGCAGGACACGGTGTACGCGAAGGTGCGCAAATATCCGGATTCGATCACGCGCTCGCTCGACCGCAACAATGTTCCGGTTGGAGTCTTCGACACACTGATAGCGCAGACCAACGCGAACCTGCCGACGCTGCATCGCTACTTCCGCCTGCGCGCGAAGATGCTTGGCGTGCCGCAGCTCCACTACTACGACATCTATCCGCCGCTCGTGCACAGCGACGTCAAGCTCCCGTTCAACGTGGGCCGCAAGCTGGTGCTGGAAGCGGTGGCTCCGCTCGGCAGGGACTATGTCGACGCCATGGCCTACGGCTTCGACCATCGCTGGATGGATACCTACCCGCGCCCGCACAAACTGTCCGGCGCGCACATGGACGGCTACGCGTACGACGTGCACCCGTACGTGCTGATGAACTACAACGACGACTACGACTCGGTCACCACGGTCGCGCATGAGTGGGGCCATGCGATGCACTCGTATCTCGCCAACAAGGCGCAGCCGTTCGTGACGTCGAACTACGCGATATTCATCGCCGAAATCGCATCGACGTTCAACGAGGAGCTCCTGCTGCAGCGCGTGCTGAAGACAGCCAAAACGGACGATGAGCGCGTCTACTACCTGGGCTACGCACTCGAGCAACTGCGGGGAACGTTCTTCCGCCAGGCGATGTTCGCGGAGTTCGAGCGCAACATCCATGCGCGGGTCGACAAGGGCGAGCCGCTGACCGGCGAAGCGTTGACCAAGACCTACTGCGAGATCCTGAAGCGCTACCACGGCGCCAGCGAAGGCGTGGTCGACATCGATGACGCTTATTGCATCGAGTGGGCGTACATCCCTCACTTCTACAACAGCTTCTACGTCTACCAGTACGCGACCTCGATCGCCGCGAGCGCGCTGTTCGCGCAGCGCGTCGGCGCAAACGAGGCCGGCGCGTTGCCGCGTTATCTCGATCTGCTCAAGGCAGGGGGCTCGGGTTATCCGTACGAGCTGGTGAAAAAAGCCGGGGTGGATCTCGCCACGCCGGCGCCTTATCAGGCGCTGGCGGCGCGGATGAATTCGATCATGGACGAGATCGAGTCCATTCTGGCCAAGCAGAAGAAGTAACGGCGCTTACTTCACGCGCATCGGCCAATAGCGCGGCCGATGCAGGGCATCTAATCCGGCGCCGGCAGGCGTCCGGCGGATACTTGCGAGCCTGCCAGCTCGTGCTCGTGGGCAAGCGCTGCGCGTTTTGCGCGGATCAGCGTCTGCGCTTCCAGGCACCAATGCTTCTTGATGCTAAACCACACGTCTGCCGCCCACAGTATGTTGAGGCCTCGCACGTCGGCCGGCACCTGGGGCTCGCCGGCAGTTCCCGGAACATAGGCGTTGATCCAGGCGCGAGCCTTCGGGTCCGCCGCCAGCGCGTGGGTGATCGGAACCGTAATGTGGTTGTAGGTTATCGGCAGTACGACATTGCGTACAGTGCCCGCTCCACCGCGCCGGTATTGACTGACGGCTGTCGTGGCGGGGAAAGTCCAGGCGATCATGTCACCCTCAATCGCGAAGCCGGTAAAGTCATCGACGGTGTCGGGGATGGTTCGCAGCCGAAGCAGCATGTCCCATTGATTCGGCAACATGAATGCGGCGCCGCCCGCGCCGACTGCGGTGGCATAAGTGACTGAAAGTCCGACCACCGGACGCTTGGTGCCATCCAGCGGATCGACGATGCTGAATCGGTCTTCGGCCGCGTCGGTCGCGGCATTCCAAACGGCGACCTTGGGCTCGAAGGCGCCGGCCAGCGTGTAGAGCACCTTGATCGCCTGCATGCCTCCCTGGCTGTGACCGATGATCATCGGCCTCACGCCATCATGCTCGTAATACCAGGCGATCTCGCCAGCGAGGCGCTCGCTGCTGCCGTAGGGACTTTGCGAGTACGCGCCGTCGGCGGGATCGCGAAGCTTTTCTGCGGGGTAGCCCATGCCTTCGAGAAACGTGGCGAACGAAGTCATGATCAGATAGACCGGATAGATACTCGCATGCAGCAATATGATTCTCGGCGCCGGTGCCGCCGCCAAGGCAGATCTGACGTCGTAATCGGAGATGTGGTCGGGGTCGAGCGCGAGTATCCGGTCTTCCAGGGCCGGCTCGAGATTGAGCGAGCGCAGAACTTTTCCACGCTCGACTCTGTCTTCGGTAGTCCGTTCGATCGTTCCGTTGGGATTTGTCGCGCAACCCAGGAGGCTGATTGCCGCGCACGCTGCAAGCATTCGGCGAATCGCGCTGCCTGGGCTTCCGGCACAGCGGTGCATGGTCGTTTCGATCATCGATCGTTCACAGTCGCACGTTGTTTCGAGTCTCGCGCCGTTCGGAGCGGAAATCAGGCACGCGCGGCCGGTAGTATGCCTGACACGGAGCTGCCGATATACTGATCGATGAGTGTCCGGTCGTCATCGCGCGACGACTCTGTGCTCGGCCTATCGCTGTCAGTTGCCTGACTATGACCGAACAGAAATGCGGACTCGTCTTCCTGTAATGGCCATCGCCAGCGCCGTCGAGCAGAACGCGACGTGCTTGACACGGCGCTCGGTGTCGTTAATACTTAACCTACTGGTTAAGCGTTAACCATCGCCCCCCCAAGGGAAGGTCCGCAACCCGAGCTGCCGCGGGCGGCCGTCGCGATCAACCAACAAAGGAGGTCGCATGAAGCTGTACGGATTCCCACCATCGCCGAATACGCGCAAGGTCCAGGCGGTCGCCGCGCACCTCGACATCCCGATGGAGTTCGAGTTCGTCGACATCACCAAAGGCAAGTCGCATACGCCGGAGTTCCTGAAGATGAATCCCAGCGGGCGAACGCCGGTGTTCACCGACGGTGATTTCACGCTGTGGGAATCGAACGCGATCATGCAATACCTGGCCAGCCAGCGGCCGAACGACCTGTGGCCCGACGACGCGCGTACGCGCGCCGATATCAGCCGCTGGCAGCTATGGCAGGTCGCGCACTGGCACGAGGGGTGCGGCGGATTCCTCTGGGAAAACCTGGTCAAGAAGGCTCTCGGCGTGGGCGACGGAGACCCAGCCACGTTGAAAAAGGCGGAAGAAGCGTTTCACCGCGACGCCGCGATGCTCGATGCTCACCTCGGCCGGCACCCTTATCTGGTCAATGGCTCGCTGACGCTTGCCGATTTTGCCGTCGCGTCCTACCTGCACTTTGCCGTCGCCGCGAGGCTGCCATGGGAGCAGTACAAGAACATTCAGCACTGGTATACGCGCATCGAAGCCTTGCCGGCGTGGCAGCAGACCCGGCCGCCGATGTGAACGCGGCGCTCAGCGCACAGGATCCAGGGAAGGCGACCGCTTCGCGTCTTCCCGCTCGTTGAACCGGAACAGCCGCTGCGGGCCGAGCTCGGACAGCTGGCAGATCCCCAGCATCGCCATATCGCGCTGAATCTCGTCGAACAGCAGGGCTATCGCCCGATTGACGCCGACGGCGCCACCGACAGCCGCGGCGTAACCGAACGGGCGGCCGACGAAGACGAACTTCGCGCCGAGCGCCAGCGCCTTGAGCAGATCGGTGCCGCGGCGGACTCCGCTGTCCATCATCACCGGAATGCCCGGGCACGCCGCGACGACGGCCGGAAGAACCCGCAACGGAGAAACTGCGCCGTCGAGCTGCCGCCCGCCATGGTTGGAGACGATGATGCCGTCGGCGCCCGCTTCCCGCGCCATGCGCGCATCGCCCGCATCGAGTATGCCCTTGACGACCAGCGTTCCCTTCCACAGACGGCGTATCAACGCAAAGTGCGTCCAATCGAGCTGTCCGCGCTCCGACCATTCGCGGACGACGCTCGGCGACAGAATCGGCGCGCCTCGCGTGGCGAAATTGTTCTCGAAGTGCGGCATGCCGTGGCGCAGCAGCGTGCGCAGGAAGGTGCCGAACAGCCACCGTGGACGCGTGATTCCGTCCCATGCGAGCCGAAGCGTCGGACGAAGCGGCGCGGAGAAGCCCGCGCGCAAATAGTTCTCGCGATTGGGCGCGACCTGCGAATCGACGGTCACCACCAGCGTGCGGAATCCAGCCAGCGCGACGCGCTCGACCAGCGCCGTGATCTCTCGCGCGTCACCCGGAAGATAGGCCTGGAACCACGTGTCGCTGCACTCGCGTGCGACATCCTCCAGGCGAATCAGCGACGAGCCGCTCATGATCATCGGGATCCTCGCCGCCGCAGCCGCCCGCGCCAGCACCAGATCGCCGCGGTAGGCATAAAGCGCGCTGATGCCCATCGGCGCAATACCGAACGGCGCGGCGTAGGGCTGCCCGAAGAGCGACGTCTGCTGCGAGCCATTGGAGATATCGATCAGCACGCGCGGAATGAATCCGAGCTCGCCGAATGCACGGCGATTGTCGGACAACGAAGCATTGGTCTCGGCGGCGCCGGCGACGTAGCCGAATATCGGCCGAGGCAGGTGCTTCCGCGCGGCCGCCTCGAAATCGTCCAGGCAAAGGATGCGCTTGATGCGTCGCGTCATGAGCGTCGTCTGATCCGCGCGACACGCGGACGGCTTTGGCAAGCCGGTATAATGAGCTCGCATCCGGTCTTCGCACAATAGCATCGAGCCGCGCGCCATCGACGTCGCCTCTGCTTGGAGCCTCTGCATGAACGTTCCTCCGTCCGCGCAATTGTGGCAGATAGCGACCGCCCATTTGCTGCCGCGCTGTCTGCATGTCGTTGCCGATCTGGGCGTCGCCGATCGTCTGGGCGACGAGCCGATGACGGCCGAAGCGCTCGCGCGGGCGACGAAAGTAAACGCGGACGCGCTCGACCGCATGCTGCGCCTGCTCTCGGTGGCCGGGATCTTCGAACCACGCGGTGATGCGTGGG
>JBDTNP010000197.1:0-11415 GCA_039933695.1 Betaproteobacteria bacterium
GCGTTTGTCGTCGGACGCTGGACGCTGTTCGCCAAATCCGGATTCAAGCGCCTGCCGCAGGATGGCTGGGACGCGCAGCGCAAGTATCTGTTCGCCTAAAGTGTAAGGCCGCAGATGCTACGCCGCGCGCACCGTCGACGGCGCGATCCGGCAGCTCGAGATGCGCCACTCGCCGTCGACCTGCTTTTCCATCGTGTACAAGGCGACGCGCACGGTGTTGTCGGCGTCGATCAGGCGCAGCGGCTGCACGACGATGCCATCGATGACCGCGCCTTCCAGAAATTCGACGTAGCGCGCCGAGGCGAGCGCGGAATAAGCCGCATCGACCATCGCGAGGAAGCTTGCGGCGTCGCCGAACTGCTGCTGGATCCCAGGCGAGGCGTAGCCGAACGCCTTGTCCGCATCGCCGGCGATGATCGCCGCCCGCTGGGCCGCGACGACGTCACGAATCGCCTGCCATTCTGCGGCCGTCGGTGCGGTTTGCGCTGCCGCGGCCGCGCCGATCCAGCAGGCGACGCCGACGGCGGCGAGTCGCGCCATCGCTCCGCTGACGGTCCACCGTGCACGCATGACGCCGCTCATCGCGTGCTCGCCCCGCACACCGGACACGCCGGATCCTTCAGCACCCGGACCTCGCGCCACTCCATCGTCAGCGCATCGACCAGCAGCAGGCGGCCGGCAAGCGAGCGGCCTGCCGGCGCGATCAGCTTCAAGGCTTCGGCAGCCTGCGTTGCGCCTACGATGCCGACCAGCGGCGCGAACACCCCCATCACTGCGCAGCGCGTCTCCTCGAAGTCGGCGCCCTCGCCGAACAGGCAGTGATAGCAGGGCTGGGTGCCGTCTCGCGCGTCGAATACCGCGATCTGTCCGTCGAAGCGTATCGCCGCCCCCGAGACCAGCGGCTTCTTGGCGGCCACGCAGGCGCGGTTGATCGCATGCCGCGTGGCGAAGTTGTCGGAGCAGTCGAGAACGACATCCGCCGCCGCGACGAGCGGCGCAAGCTCCTGGAGGCCGACCCGCTTGGCGACGCGCTCGACGCGCACTTCCGGATTGACCGCGGCAATGCGCTCGCCGGCGGCGTCGACCTTGGGCCGTCCGACGTCGGCGGTGCCGAACAAGATCTGACGCTGCAGATTGGTCAGATCGACCTGATCGGCGTCGACCAGGGTCAGCGTCCCGACACCGGCGGCGGCGAGAAACTGCGCGGCCGGGTTGCCCAGGCCGCCGACGCCCACGATCAGCGCATGCGCGTCGGCAAAGCGCTGCTGCGCATCGACGCCCAGCTCCGGCAGCAGCACGTGCCGGCTGTAACGCAGAAGCTGCGCGTCGTCCATCGTCGTTTTCCGTGGCCCGCTCGTTCGAAAGCAAAAACGCCCGGACGAACCGGGCGTTTTTGCGCTGCCAAAAGTCGTTGCTTACTGCGGCGTTACCGCGGCGACCGCCTTGGTCGATGCGATGACCGGAAGACCCTTCAGGCGGTTCATCGCCTGCTTTAACTGAAAGTCGTCGGTCGAGCCGAATTCCAGACGCGGTTGCGCCGCCTCCCCCTTCTTCGGATTTTCCTGCGTCTTTTCGACCGGCGTCTTGATCGATAGCGTCGCGGCGCCCTCGGCGCTGGCGATCGGCGTCTTGCCATCGACCAGGTGATGATCGAGATTGGCTTCGCGCAGCCGGTAATCGCGCCCGTCATCGACCGCGATGTCGGGCTCGATGCCCTTGGCCTGGATCGAGCGGCCGCTCGGCGTGTAGTAGCGCGCCGTCGTCAGCTTCAACCCGGCATTGGGGCCCAGCGGGAGGATTGTCTGCACCGAACCCTTGCCGAAGGTCTGCGTGCCCATCACCACGGCGCGCTTGTGGTCCTGCAAGGCGCCGGCGACGATTTCCGACGCCGATGCGGTGCCGCCGTCGACCAGCACGACCATCGGCACCCGCTTGACCGCTGCGGGCAGGTCCTTCAGGTAGTCGTCGCTGCGTCCGCGCAGATAGTCGCCTTTGGTTGCCGAAAGCCGCATGTGCGCATCGGGAGTGCGGCCGTCGGTGTAGACGACCAGCGAATCGGACGGCAAGAATGCCGACGCGACGCCGACCGAGACATTCAGCAAGCCGCCCGGATCGCTGCGCAGATCGAGGACCAGCCCGGTGAGCTCCCCCTGTTTGTACAAATCGCGGATCGACTTGGCGACGTCCTCGCCGGTATGTTCCTGGAACTGGACGACGCGGATGTAACCGTAGCCAGGCTCGATCATCTTGGCGCGAACGCTGCGGAAATTGATGATCTCGCGCAACAAGGTGAATGTCAGCGGCGTTTCGGCGTCCTTGCGCGCGATCGTCAGCACGATCGACGTGCCCGGCTTGCCGCGCATTTTCTCGACCGCCTTCGACAGCGGCAGTCCGCGAGTGGAAAGATCGTCGATCTTGACGATCAGGTCTCCGGACTTGATCCCGGCGCGGAAGGCCGGCGTGTCTTCGATCGGCGATATCACCTTGATCAGTCCGTCCTCGGCGCCGACTTCTATCCCCAGGCCGCCGAACTTGCCCTGGGTGTTGATCTGCAATTCCTTGAACGCGTCTGCATCGAGAAAGTCCGAATGCGGGTCGAGCCCGTGGACCATGCCATTGATCGCTTCGCGGATCAGCTTGTCGTCCGGGACGACTTCGACGTAGTCGCTCTTGATGCGGCCGAACACGGCCGAGAAGAGCTGCAGATCTTCGTAGGGGATCGGAAGCTTTGCCTCGCGCTCGGCCAACGCCGAGAAGTTGAGGCTGAGCAGCAGCCCCAACACCGCACCGATACCGATCAGTCCCGCCTTTTTCCAGCCATTACCCATGTTTGCCTCGTTGTGTCGCGATCACGCGCATCACACGCAACCGTTCGGTATGCCGGTGTTCGGCGGCCCGATTGTCGAAAGTCGCTGCGCTTGCTTCCCCCGGACACGGTCCTCTCGCCGCCGGGTTGCTGCGCAATCATTGCCGGATTAACGCGCGATCCGCCAAGACGGACCGACCGCTGCTCCCTGGATTCTTGCGTCAAAGTATACGCCCGTTTCCTTAGGCGCCAGCGCCAACGCGGGTCGGAACTCCGGGCTGACGGATCGCCCCGACCCACGCATTCCTCCGCGAGGTACGTGGACTGCGACGCGGCCGGCAAGTTCCCTCGCGGCAACGCGCGGTAGTGAACAACATGCGTGCGATGTCCGGAAGGGCCTGTTCGGGAAGGAAAAGCTCGATCACACCCGGCGGCGCCGCCCCGGCGCGCGCCGACCTAGCGGGCGATGTCGAACAACGCGTGCCCGGTCATTTCCGCCGGCTGCGGCAAGCCCATCATCGCCAGCAAGGTCGGCGCGATGTCCTGCAGCGCGCCCGGGCCGCGCGGCGTCGCGCCGCGTCCGACGTACAGGCAGGGCACGAGATTGAGCGTATGCGCGGTGTGCGCCTGACCGGTCGCATCGTCGTGCATCTTTTCGGCGTTGCCGTGATCGGCGGTGACCAGAACCTCGCCGCCGCGTGCGCGCTGGGCAGCGACCACTCGGCCGACGCACGCGTCGAGCACCTCGATCGCCCGCGTCGCCGCCTCGAGCTTGCCGGTATGGCCGACCATGTCGCCGTTGGCATAGTTGCAGACGATCGCATCGTAACGGCGCGATTCGATCGCGGCGACCAGCCGGTCGGTGACTTCGAACGCGCTCATCTCCGGCTTCAGATCGTAGGTCGCGACCTTGGGTGACGGCACCATGATGCGGTCCTCGCCCGGGTACGGGATCTCGACGCCGCCGTTGAAAAAGTAGGTGACATGGGCGTATTTCTCGGTCTCCGCGATGCGCAACTGGCGCAAGCCGCGTTCGGCGACGACCGCGCCGAAGCTGTGGCTGATCGTCTGCGGTGGAAAGGCGACCGGCAAGGCCGCGAACTCGTCGCCGTAGCCCGTCAACGTGACGAATGCGCCGAGCCTGGGGACGCGCTCGCGCCTGAAGCCGGTAAACGAAGCGTCGGTCAGCGCCCTCGCCATCTGCCGGGCGCGATCGGCGCGGAAATTCATGAACACGACGACGTCGCCATCTTCGATGCGCGCGCCCTCGCCGATCTTCGTCGGCTTGACGAACTCGTCGTTCTCTCCGCGCGCATAGGCAGCTGCCAACGCCGCCTCGGCGTCGGGTGCCGAATACGGTGCCTCGGCGTCGACGATCAGCCGATACGCCGCTTCGATGCGCTCCCACCGCTGATCACGGTCCATCGCGTAGTAGCGACCGACAATGTCGGCGACGCGGCATCCCGGGCGGCCGGCGCACGCCGTGGTCATGTACTGGAGCGAAGCTCCCGCACTGCGCGGAGGCGTGTCGCGGCCGTCGAGAAAGGCGTGCACGGCCACGCGCGGCACGCCGCCGTCGGCCGCCATCGCGACCATCGCCGCGATCTGCCGCTCGTGGCTGTGCACGCCACCGGGCGAAACGAGCCCGAGGACGTGCAGCGTCGCTCGGTTGTTTCGCGCGGTCGCAACTGCCCGGACCAAGGCCGGATTGCGCACGAATTCGCCGGTCTCGATCGCATGATCGATGCGCGTGAACTCCTGGTAGACGACCCGGCCGGCGCCGATGTTCAGATGGCCGACTTCGGAATTTCCCATCTGCCCGCGCGGAAGGCCGACCGCGAGCTCCGAGGCGTCGATCGTCGTATGCGCGAAAGAGCTCCAGAGGCGATCCCAGTTCGGCTTGACGGCAAGGCTTATCGCGTTGTCCGGCGCATCGTCGCGGCAACCGACGCCGTCGAGAATCAGCAGCACGACGGGAATGACCGGTGCCGCGGCGGCGTCATGCTCGGTCATCGGGGAATTGGGGATCGCGCTCGGGGTCAGAGGGTTTACGCTATCATTTTACCTTTATCCCCTTGCTTCGGCCGCGTGCCGCGGCCGACATCAGGTGTCGATACTCCAATTTCTGCAGAACAACTGGCCGCTGGTCCTGGTCCTGATTGCTTCCGGAGCGATGCTCGCGTGGCCGCTGATCGGAAGCCCGCTGTCCACGATGCGCGAAATCGGCGCCGTGCAGGCGACGCAGCTGATCAATCGCAAGGACGCGCTGATCCTCGACTTGCGCGAGGCCAAGGAATACGAAGGCGGCCGCGTTCCCAATGCGATGCATATCCCGCTGTCGCAGCTTGCCAGCCGGGGACAGGAGCTTGGCAAATTCACCGCCCGGCCGCTGATCGCGTATTGCGGGCGCGCAAATCGCAGCCGGAGCGCGGCCGGCGCGTTGACCAAGCTCGGGTTCAAGGAAATCTACGCGTTGCGCGGGGGCTTGCGCGCCTGGGCCGAGGCGGGGCTGCCGCTGGAGAAGGGATCCTGATGGCTGGGGTCCTGATGTACTCGACCGCCAACTGTCCATTCTGCACCCTCGCCGAGCGCCTGCTTCGCGCCCGGGGTGTCGCCGACATCGCCAGGATTCGTGTCGACCTTGAGCCGGCGCGGCGCGTTGAAATGATCGAACGGACAGGGCGCCGCACGGTGCCGCAGATCTACATCGGCGAGCGGCATGTCGGCGGCTACGACGACCTGGTCGTGCTCGACCGCGCGGGCGAGCTTTCGCCGCTGCTTGCCGCGGACCCGCAGGCCGGCGCGGCAACAGGCGCTACGCTATAATCATCCGTTTACCGCCGGGGAAATCGCATGGCCGACACCCAAGCCCAACCGACGCCGTCGCTGTCGATCGAGAAGATCTATGTCAAGGATCTTTCGCTCGAGAATCCGGGCGCGCCGCAGTCGTTCACGACGCCCGATGCGCCGCAGGTCGAGGTCGGCTTGCGCACGCGGGGCGAGCAGATCGAGGAAAACGTCTACGAATGCGTGCTGACGATCACCGTGACCGCCAAAACGGCGGACAAGACGCTGTTCCTGGTCGAGGCCGCGCAAGCGGGAATTTTCCGGATCGTCGGCGTGCCGCTCGCCGATATCCAGCCGCTGATGGGCATCCATTGCCCGACGGTACTGTTTCCTTACATACGCGAGACGATCGCCGATGCGGTTTCGCGCGCCGGCTTTCCACCGGTGCACCTGGATCCGATCAACTTCGAGGCGCTGTACCAGCAGCAGATCGCCAACATGCAGCAGCAGGCGTCCGCGGTGCCAGCGACGACCTAGCGGGCGATGAGACGCGCTAGCTTGCTGCTGGTCGCGGCGATCGCGCTCAGCGGCGGTGCCGCGGCAGCGGAATTCCAGTCGGCGGGCGAAGCGGCGGTGCTCTACGACGCGCCATCGCTCAAGGCCAGGCCGCTTTTCGTCATCGGCCGCGACACCCCGTTCGAAGTCATCGTAGGCGTCGAAGGCTGGCTGAAGATCCGCGATGCCGGCGGGACCGTAGCGTGGATCGAACGCAAAGCGGTCTCGGAGCGGCGCACCTTGATCGTGCGCGTCCCGGTGGCCGACGTGCTCGCCGCGCCCGAGGCCAATGCGCCGCTGGTGTTCAAGGCCGAGCAGAATGTCGTCCTCGAGCTCATCGATCCGGCCCATGTCAGCAACACGCCGGGGTGGGCAAAGGTGCGCCATCGCGACGGACAGCAGGGCTACGTTCGGCTCGCGCAGGTCTGGGGCCTGTAGCAGCGTCGTGCCGCCGGTCCGATGAGCGATACCGTAGCGATCGTCGGCGCTGGCGCGTGGGGCACGGCGCTCGCCGTGCATCTGGCCGGCGTCGCCGCACCGCCCGCGCTGCGCCTTTGGGCGCGCGATCCCTCTGCCGCGCGCTCGATCGCGGCCTCGCGTGAGAATCTGCGTTACCTGCCCGGCATCGGAATTCCAGCAGAGATCGACGTCGTTTCCGACCTGTCGGGCGCAATCGCGGATGCGTCGTTGATCATCGTGGCCACACCGGTCGCTGCGCTGACGGGCGTCGTGCAGGCCCTGCGCACGCAAACGAAGTCGCCGCTTGCGTGGCTGGGCAAAGGCTTCGTCGCCGCGGCCGAGCCGCCCGGCGTCGCGCTGGCTCATCGCGTCATCGCGCCGATGTGGCCTGCGCCGGTCGGTGTGATATCGGGTCCTAGCTTTGCGGAGGAAGTCGCCCGCGGGCTGCCGACGGCGATCAGCGTCGCGGCCACCGATCCCGCCCTCGCGCAGTCGATCGCCCGGCGGCTGCGCGGCGACACCTTGCGCGCCTATGTCAGCGACGACTTGACTGGCACCGAAGTTGGCGGCGCGGTGAAAAACGTGCTGGCGATCGCCGCCGGCGCGAGCGACGGCCTGGGCTTCGGCAACAACGCGCGAGCCGCGCTGATCACACGGGGTCTGGCCGAGACAGCCCGGCTTGCGGTGGCGCTGGGAGGAAGGCGCGAGACGCTGACCGGCCTTTCCGGCCTGGGCGACCTCGTGCTGACCTGCACCGGTGACCTGTCGCGCAACCGGCGAGTCGGACTCGGATTGGGGCATGGCGAAGCGCTCGCCGCGATTCTTGCCGGGCTGGGCCACGTCGCCGAGGGCGTGTCGGCCGCGCAGGCCGTGCACACGCTGGCCGGCGCACTCGGCGTCGACATGCCCATCTGCGAGGCAGTCTATCGGGTGCTGTACGGGAACCTGCCGCCCAGGCGCGCGGTCGAGGCGCTGCTGGCCCGCGAACCCGGGGCCGAGTTCTAGCCGGAAGCGACCAGCGGCTTCGACTCTACGGTCGGACACGAGGTCGAGGTCCCCTCGCGGGCGTCCCCGAGCCGTCGGTACTTGCCTTGTTGTTGATCGGCGGCGCGGGACTCGCCCGCCTTGCCTGCCGGAGGCGCCGGCCGGTTCGTTGACGTTCCAGGGAGCTGCCCGCGGCGCGCGGGCGATGAACATCGAACTATCGATCGCCGCGGGCCGCGCCGACAAATCCCGCCTGCCGCCATGCTTCGTACACGGTGATCGCAACGGCATTGGACAGGTTCAAGCTGCGGATCGCGGGCCGCATCGGAATCCGCAGCCGCGCTCCCGCCGCGAATTCGTCGAGTACGGCGTCGGGCAGGCCGCCGGTTTCGCAGCCGAACACGAAAGCGTCGTCCGCCGAAAGGCGGCAGCTGAACAGCGACGTTGTCGCGCGCGTCGACAACGCATAGCGCCGGCGTCCGGCAAGTGCGACGCGGCATGCGGCCCAGTCGCGATGCACGACCAGGCGCGCGTACTCGTGGTAGTCGAGGCCGGCGCGCTTCAATTCGCCATCGTCGAGCCGGAAGCCCAGCGGTTCGACCAGATGCAGCTCGGCGCCCGCATTGGCGGCAAGCCGGATCACGTTGCCGGTGTTCGGAGGAATTTCCGGATGGACGAGGACGATGGCGATCACGGCAGCGCGGCTCGTCGCTCAGTGTGCCGGCGGCAGCGTCCGCGCGACGATCCAGTTCTCCACGCCGGCTGCGCCGGCAGTCCGCAGCGTCGCCGCCAGTGCCGAAAGCGAAGCGCCGGTCGTCATCACGTCGTCGACGATAGCGACCCGGAGGCCGGCGAGATCCACGTCGCAACCAAAGGCACCGCGCACATTGCGCTCGCGCGCCGCCCACGGAAGCATCGCCTGCGGCGGTGCGGCGCGGATGCGCCGCACGCCTGCCGATAACAGCGGAACGCCACAGCGCGCCGCCGCGACGCGCGCGATTTCCGCCGCCTGGTTGTAGCCGCGCTCGCGCTGACGCTCGACCGACAGCGGCAAGGCCACCAGCCGATCGGGATCGGCTCGCTTGACTCGCAGTCGCTCGGCCAGGACCGCGCCGGCCGACCACTCGGCGAGCGCGAGGCGGCCCTGGTACTTGAACGCGTGTATCAGCCGGTCGACCGGAAAAACGTAGGCGAAGGCGGCGATCGTCGCGTCGAACGCCGGAGGATGGGCGAGGCAGCTTCCGCAGACCTTGCCGCCCGGCTCAGGCAGCGCGCACACCGGGCACGCAGGTCCGATCCGCGGCAGGTCGCGCGCGCATGCTTCGCATATCAGATCGTTGCCGGCCGGCGCCGCGCAGAGCTCGCAACGCTGCGGTAACGCGCACCGGGCCGCGCCGACCGCGCCGCGCTGCACGCGATCGAAGGCGCGGTCAAATGCACTGAGCAGAAAATTTGACAACGCGATGGCCCTCGCCGACACTTGGAGACCATTGTAACCAGCCGGCCGCACGATGCAGACAGTACCGATGGTCGATCGCGCGACGCGTGGAGAGCCTCGCCCGCGCTGGACGGTCGACGCTGTCGCGACGCTGCTCGCGCTGCCGATCAACGATCTGTTGCATCGCGCGCAACAGACGCATCGCGCGCATCACGATCCGAATGCCGTGCAGCTCTCGACGCTGCTGTCGATCAAGACCGGCGGCTGCCCCGAGGATTGCGGATACTGCCCGCAGGCGGCGCGCTACCACACCGGGGTCGACAACCAGGCGATGCTTTCGCTGCCCGAAGTCGCCGCCGCGGCGGCAGCCGCCAAGGCGGCGGGTGCGTCCCGCTTCTGCATGGGCGCGGCATGGCGGGGCCCGAAAGATCGCGATCTGGAACCGGTGCTGGCCATGGTGCGCGAGGTCAAGACGCTGGGCCTCGAGACTTGCGCGACGCTCGGCATGTTGAAGGACGGCCAGGCCGAGCGGCTGAAAGACGCCGGGCTCGATTACTACAATCACAATCTCGATACCGCGCCCGACTTCTACGGCGAAATCATCACGACGCGTGAGTACCGCGACCGGCTCGACACGCTCGAGCGCGTGCGCGCGGCGGGCGTGCGCGTGTGTTGCGGCGGGATCGTCGGCATGGGCGAATCGCGCGCCCAGCGGGCCGGGCTGATCGCGCAGCTCGCCAATCTCGATCCGTATCCTGAATCGGTGCCGATCAACAACCTGGTCCAGGTCGAAGGCACCCCGCTGTACGGCGGCGAAGCGATCGACCCGTTCGAATTCGTGCGCACAATCGCCGCGGCGCGCATCACGATGCCGCGCGCGATGGTGCGCCTTTCGGCCGGGCGGCAACAGATGGGCGACGGCATCCAGGCACTGTGCTTCCATGCCGGTGCAAACTCGATCTTCTACGGCGAGAAGCTGTTGACGACCGGCAATCCCGACGTCGCCGCCGACCAGGCCTTGTTCGAACGCCTCGGCCTGCACGCCGGCGGCGACACGCATTAGCGCCGGCGCAGCGCGCTTAAGCGGGCTTTCGGCCCGACCGAAAACGATGTCGCGTCTGATCGCGGAGCTCGATGCCGCGCTTGAACAGCGCGACGGGCAGCGGCTGTTGCGCCGTCGACGGGTCGTCGATTCGGCGCAGGGCGCGCGTCCGGTCGCCGACGGACGAGAGACCCTGCATTTCGGCAGCAACGACTATCTCGGGCTCGCCGCCGATCCGCGCGTCATCGCGGCTGCCCAGCAGGGCGCCGCGCGCTACGGCGTCGGCGCCGGCGCCTCGCATCTGATTTCCGGACACTTCCGGCCGCACGACGAGCTCGAGCGCGAGCTCGCCGCCTGGGTTGGCCCCTGCGCCAATGCGCGCGCGCTGCTGTTCTCGACCGGCTACCTGGCCAATCTGGGTGTGGTCACGGCGCTGGTCGGCCGCGAGGACGCCGTGTTCGGCGACCGGCTGAACCACGCGTGCCTGAACGATGCAGCGCTTTTGTCGCGCGCCGAGTTCATCCGGTACGCGCACGCGAACGTCGAAGAGCTCGCAGCGAGGCTTGCGGCGAGCCGCGCGCGGCGGAAGTTGATCTGCACCGATGCGGTGTTCAGCATGGACGGCGATCTGGCTCCGCTGCCGCAGCTGCTCGACCTCGCCGACGCGCACGATGCCTGGCTGGTCGTCGACGATGCGCACGGTTTCGGCGTGCTCGGCGAAGGACTCGACGCCGGACGCGGAACTCTGGCGCATTTCGCGCTCGCCTCGGAGCGCATCGTCTACATGGGTACGCTGGGCAAGGCCGCCGGTGTGGCGGGCGCGTTTGTCGCGGCGCACCCGACGGTGATCGAAACGCTGCTGCAGACTGCGCGCAGCTATATCTACACGACCGCGTCGCCGCCGCTGCTGGCGAGCGCGCTGGCGGCCAGCCTCGCCCTGATGCGCAGCGACACCGCGCGCCGCGAGCGCCTGTTCGCGCTGCTTGCTCGATGGCGCGGTCTGGCGTCGAGCTTGCGCTGGCCGCTGCTGCCGTCGATCACGCCGATTCAGCCGCTGATCATCGGCGATGCCGGCGAAGCGATCGCCGTCAGCAAGGCGCTGTGGGACCGCGGGATCTGGGTGCCGGCGATCCGCCCGCCGACGGTGCGCCCGGGCTCGGCGCGATTGCGCATCACGCTGTCGGCCGCGCATTCCGATGCCGATGTCGATCGGCTGGTCGGCGCGCTGGCCGAAATCGGCGCGGACGTCCTGCCGCACGGCGCTGCGCGATGAGCCTTCACGTCGAGTCGACCGGCAGCGGCCCGCCGCTGGTCCTGCTGCACGGCTGGGCGATGCACTCGGGG
>JBDTNP010000198.1:0-5590 GCA_039933695.1 Betaproteobacteria bacterium
CAAACCGCAGTTCGAGGTCGGGCGCGAACGCCTCGGCAAGGGTGGAGTCGTGCGGTCGGCCGGCAACCGCGCGATGGCGATCGACGAGGTCGTGGCCTCCGCCACGACGGTCGGCCTGGGCGCCAAGGCGTTGCGCGGCAGCCCTATCCGGGGCGGCGCTACATCTACGGCCATTCGCTGGGCGGGGCGGTGGCAGTCGACCTCGCTGCCTCGCTGAGCACCGCCGACGGCGCGGCGCCCGAAGCGCCGGCGGCCGCCGGGCTGATCGTCGAATCCTCTTTCACAACGCTCGAGGACATGGCGAAGTCGCTTACCTATCCCTGGCTGCCGGTCGGGCTGCTGCTGTCGCAGAAGTTCGATTCGGTGAACAAGATGGCAAAGGTGAGGGTGCCGGTGCTGATCGTGCACGGCGCGGCCGATCGTTTCGTGCCGGTACGCTTCAGCGAAGCGCTCTACCAGGCCGCGACCGGGCCGAAGAAGCTGCTGCTGATCGACGGTGCGACGCATAACAACAGCATGCGCACGGGCGCCCCGCAGTACCGGCATGCGCTGGCCGAGCTGTTCGGCCTGGGAGTCGCTGCGCCGCAGAGGACGTCGGCGCCCCGGCGCCTCGGCCTAACACAACAGCGGCAATAGCGCGCCGTCGGCTAGTGCGCCTTGGTGAAAACTTTCAGAAGCGCGGCGTCGAAATCGATTTGCACTTGCGGGCCGCCGGCCGGGCGCGCATCGAGGCGCCAGGCGCCGGCAACGCGCTGATCGGTGTTGGACGAAAGCGTCAACGACGACGGCTCCGCCGTGCCCGAGTACTGGATACGCTGGCCCTCGGCGACGAACCAGTAGTTGATCCGCGCGCCGGCGTCCAAGTCTATTGTCAGGCCTTCGGTCATATCACCGTCGCCGCACATCATCGTAGCGCAGCTCTTCAGCCTGGGCGCGAGATCGGATGCGGATAGCACGACGCGCCGGACGGTATTGCCGGTCACCGTATCCGGTCCCTTGATTAGGTACGCATATTTGGGCCAGACCGTAATGAGGCGGCCCTTGCTCTGGTAGTTGATCGAGCCGGTGGCGATACCCGGCTCGGCCGCAGCCGCCGGCGCCAGCGCGACGGCGAGCGCCAGCACGACGGCGACGCGCATCCCGACAATCAACGCAAGCCGCACTAAGCGCTCGCGCCTTTCGCGGGTCGCATCACGCCGTCGCAGGTAGCGCGCGCCGGATCGGCCGCCGGCAGCTTGGCGCAGACCACGTCCATTTGCGCGCGTATCCGTGCCATTGCCGGTTCGTGCCGCCGCTTCTCGTTCCATGCGGCGAGCTTGGCGCCCATGCGCTCGAGTCCGCGGCGGTTGCGTTCGTAGAATGTATCCGGCGTCGGATCGAGTTCCCCGATCACGCTCTTGGCCGCTTGCTCAATCCGCGCCTCGTCTTGCGGGGCGAGCTCGATCAGCGCCCTGACGTAATGCACGCCCCATTGCAGCCGCGTTGCCGGGCCGTCGGCCGCGGCGTAGGCCTTTTGCTCCCAGTCGAGCGCCGCCGCCTTGTCGCCGCGCTTCTTGGCATTGGCGGCGAGGTCGAGCATGAAATAGTAGGGTGAATGCGAACGCTTGAGCTCGGCCTCGAGCAGTGCGTCGGACGCCCGCATCAGGTCGGCATCGGAGAGCGCATCGGCCGCCGCGCTGATCACTGCCTGCCGCGCGTAGGGATCGGTCGTCTCGCGATCGGCACGCGCCACCTGGTCGCGAACGGTCTGCAGCAGAGGATCGGGCAGCGCGCCTTTCGGTGCGTCGAGCTTGGCGAGCGCGATGCGCCCGCTGACCGCCGAGAGCCGGTCGGCCGTCGATATCGCGGGATCGGCGATGAATCGCTCCAGCACCGCGTTCCAGTCGGCCGCAAGCTCGGTCCGTGCCGTGCTTGCGGGGGGCGTGACGTAAGCGACGACTTTGTCGGCGTAGTAGGTCAGGAGATCGAAGTTTTCGCGCGCGAGCTTTGCATCGGCGAGCAAGCGGCGCAGATCGGCCGCCGCGGCCTTGTCCTTACGGGGCTTGGCATCCTTGGCCGTAGCCGCGGCAACCAGGGCGCGCAGTCGCAGCCGGGCCGCGGTGTCCGGCTGGGTTGCCGGGCAGGCCTTCGCCAGCCGCTCCAGGGTCGGCGACAGCGCTTTGGACGCGACCAGGGTATTTTCGTCGGTGTCCCACGAATAGTAGGCGAGCATGCGCCAGTCGTCCGCCGACAGTCCCGAGCCACCGGCGCCGGGCGACAGCGCTGCGGCGAGCGTCTCCTTGACCGGCCGCGCTCCGTTCATCCCCATCGCCAACACCTTCATGTACTGATCGACTTCGACTTCGCCCGGCAGGCGCGTGATCTCGGTGCCGTCGGGCGTGAACAGGATCATCGTCGGATAACCGCTGACCTTGAAACGGTCGCCCAGCCTCTGCGCGCTGGCGCTGTCACCGTCGATGTACACCGGCACGAAAAAGCGGGAGCGCTCGATGAAGTCCTGACGACTGAAAATCGTCGCCTTGACCTGGTTGCACGGCGGGCACCACACGGCTCCCCAGTAGAGGAACACCGGCTTGTTCTGCGCCTTCGCCGACGCGAAGGCCGCGTCGACATCGCCTCTTTGCCAGGCGATCCCGCCGGCTTCATGCAGGGCCCCGGCATTTGTCGCCGTGGCAGGGGGATTGACCGACGCGACGGCCTCGGTCTTGGGCTTGGGCGTGGCGATCGGAGGATCGGGCGCCTTCGAGCACCCGCCCAGCACCGCGACGGCGGTAACGAATGCAGCGATCTGGGTGGCGTTCATCATTTTCTTCATTCGACACGCGAAGTGGACCGATATTATGCCAGCGGCCGCGAATTCGGTGCGAACGCCGGTTCCGGCGGTCCTACAGACGATTCAGACTACCGCTGATTCACTTTGCGACGTGGAAGGTCAAAAATCCCCTGCGTGGTTCCGGACGCGCGTTCGATCCGCTCGCGGCCGGTCGAATCGAGGAGCCAGCGATGACCCGCATGACCGACGAGCAAACGATGGATACCTGGGCGAGGGTGCGGCACGAGCTGATGGCAACCGTCTTGCTCACGCTCCTGCTGCTGGCGATGGCGATGCTGTCGGCGCCGGTTGCCAGCGCGGCCGACGAGCCGAGGCCGCAGAGCAACGGCGCGGTCGACTATGTGTCGGGCGGCATCGGCAAGGAGGAAGCGGACGCGCTGAAGCAGCAGTCGGCCGACTATGCGCTGACGCTCGAATTTGCTTCGTCGCGCAGCGCGGAAGGCGACACCAGTCCGGGCGCGTACGTGGCCGACGTCAGGGTCGACATCCGCGACGCGCGGGGCCGCCAGATGCTCGACACGACGTCGACCGGACCGCTGCTCCTCGTGCGCCTGCCCCCCGGAGACTACACGATCGTCGCCGACTGGAACGGCGTGCGCAAGCAGCACAGCGTCGATATTCCCGAACGCGCGCGCCGGCATGTCGTATTCATCTGGTAACGCGGCTTGATCGGCCAGCTGCAGCGAAGCGCTGAGCTCGCGGCCGGATCGGGAAGTTTTCGCGCGCAAGCGGCTCTTTCGCCTGCCGACGGCAGCCAATGCGAGCTGTTCGAGCTGCCGCCGCGCCTTCCGCATGGCCTCGTCTATCGGCCGCAGTTTCTGACGCGTGCCGAAGAGGCATCGCTGCTCGCCGCGATCGCGCCCCTGCCGTTTCGGCAGGCGCGCTTCCAGCAATACGTGGCGCGTCGTCGGGTCGTCCATTTTCATGCCGACGGCGACGTCGATACCGACGATGCATACGACGACGGCGAGTCGTTTTCTTCGGGGCCCGTTCCGCCGTTCCTGGCCGCGCTTCAGCTGCGGATCGCCGACGCCTTCGGCATCTTGCGCCCGGCATTCGTGCACACCCTCGTGAGCGAGTACCAGCCTGGTGCGCCGATCGGCTGGCACCGCGATAAGCCCGCGTACGGCGTCGTTTTCGGCCTCTCGCTCAAAGGGCGCGGCACGATGCGTTTCCGTCCGCTCGAGCGGCCTATCGAACCCCGGCAGACGCTCGTCCTCGAGCTCGAACCGCGCTCGCTCTACGTGATGCAGGGGCCGATACGCTGGCTATGGCAGCACAGCATGCTGCCGGCCAGGGAATTGCGCTACTCGATCACGTTTCGGACGCGCGCGAACGACTAGACGGCGCTCGCCGCATAAGTCACCCCGGCGCCGCCCGCAGCCGCATTGCGCCGCCGCCGCTCAAGTCGCAGAATATCCGCACGGTCGCGTGGGTTGCCGGCGGGCAGCTCTCGCCGGCGTGCGGGGTATGCAATCATGCGGGCATTCGTCGTCCTGTTCGTGTTACCGGTACTGATCGGGATTGCGTCCGAGCGCCTGTTTCGCGATACGACCCGTGCCACGCTCGCCGCGACGCTCGCCGCGCCGGCGGTCATGTATCTGTGTCTGCACACATTCGATCCGACCGGAACCTGGAACTGGCTGGCGACGCTTTTGGTGTCGCCGCTTGTCATTGCGCTCGCCTTGGCAAGCGTTCTGTTCTGCTTCGGGCGACCGCCCAAGCGAGGCAGGGACTCGAGTTGAGCGGGCTGCGCAAGCAAGGACGCGAGGACGAGCAGGGGCCGGCTCGCCCCCGAGCGCCGGGGAAGCCGTCGCAAAAAACGGGCCTCCAGCAGCAACGCTGACCGGTGCGGCATCGCTCCGCAAGCGTTTTGTCTTACAACAAATTCAGACAAACGCCGATTCTCCGCCGGATCGGCCGCGGGCAGAATGGAAGCCATGTAGGGACAACAAGCCGAAACGTCGAGGCCGGATTCGGATTAGACGCGACGGCAGCACTTGTCCCTACTCTCGAGTTCCCAAGAGAGCAAGCGGAAGAAAAAGAAGAACGATGAGATTCCTCGAGCCCGCATAGCCGGGCGCAGGAAGTGGGCGGGCCGGGAGACTGGCCCGTTCTTGTTTTTAGCGGCCGGAAACGGCAGGAGGTACCGATGAAACCGATCCTGACTTCGAGTCTTGCAGCGTTGGCCGCCGGATTGATCCTCGGCGGTTGCGCGGTGGCGCCGGTCGACGGTCCGTATGCGTACGGGTATGCCCGGCCTTACTACTACGACAACGGTCCCGTGTACTACGAGACCTGGCCGGGCTATTACCCGGGCTATTACTATTACGGTTCGCCGGCGATCATCGGATCGTTCCGCTTCGGCGGCGGCGACCGCGATCGCCGGTGGAGCGGTGGCTCGTGGCGGCACAACTCGCTGAATAGCGGCCACCAGACGGCGCCTCGCACGCAGACGACGTCTCGCACATTCCGCGCTTCGCGGGCGTCGACGTCGAGGAGCAGCAGCACTGCAAGCCGCGCGCGCACGAACCGCCTACTGGCGCATCGCGAGTCCGACAAGTCATAATTGCCACGCGCGCCTCACGGTGCGCGACCGCAGGCCCGGGGTCCATCGCCCCGGGTTTTTTCGCTCGGAAAAGCGGCTCGTCTCTCGCGCCGAACCTCGGAAGCGCCAGTCGTGGCAGAATTGCGGCAATGAACGCCACGGCCATAACACTGCGGTTCGCTCGACGCTGCGAAGCGCCGGCGCTTGCG
>JBDTNP010000199.1:0-3451 GCA_039933695.1 Betaproteobacteria bacterium
ACTCGATAGCCCCACCAGCTTTGCCGCCACTCTGGCGTGCAACCCCAGTTCGTGCAGTACCTTCATCTTTATGAGGGGCCGATCCGTCTCACGCACAACTACTGGGGCGTGCTGATTTCGCTGGTGATCTCGGGTTTTCCGTTCGCGTTCCTGCTGATCCTGTCGTATATCACCGGCATCGACCCGGTGCTGGCGCGCGCGGCCTCGACGCTGGGCGCCGATCCGAACGCGCAATTCCGCCACATCTACCTGCCGTTGCTGGCACCCGGACTCGCGATGTGCTTCTGCCTCGCCTTCGTCCAGGCGTACTCGGTGTTTCCGTCTGCCGTATTGCTGGGATCGCCGGCCGGGCCGACGCGGGTCATTTCGATCGCCGCGTATGAAGCGGCATTCGAGCAGTACGACTATTCGCTGGCCTCCGCGATCGCGATGATCATGGGCTTCGTGCAGCTGATCATCGTCGCGGCGGTGCTGGGGTTGCGCAATCTGTGGTACCGCGGCCCGGTCAGCGGAGGCAAGGGCTGATGGGCGCAACGGCGAAACCGATGAACACCGCGGGCTCGTGGTTCGATCGCGTCTGGCGCGTGCTGCTGCTGGGCACGATGACGTTGTTCGTCGTCAATATCGGCCTGATCATCGCGGCGGTCGCGACCAGCTCGTTCGCGCGGCGCTGGCTCGGCACCTGGCTGCCCGACGGCTGGACGACCACCTGGTATACCGAGGCGTGGCGGGAGTTCCAGCTCGGCGGCATATTGTGGGTGACGGTCGAGGTCGTCGTCGCCGGCGTGCTGCTGGCCCTGCTGATCGGCGTGCCGGCCGCGTACACGCTGGCGCGGCGCGACTTCCTAGGCAAGCGGCTGTTGATGCTGCTCTTCCTGCTGCCGCTGATGGTGCCGCCGATCACCTATGGCATACCGATGGCAACGGTGCTCTACAAGCTGCAGCTAGCCGGCACGATCTACGGCGTCATCCTCGCCAACCTCGTTCCTGCCGCGCCGTTCGTCATCCTGGTGATGACGCCGTTCATCGAGCAGATCGATCCCAATCTCGAGTCGGCCGCGCGCGTCTTCGGCGCGAGCACGGCGCGGATGTTCTGGCACGTGCTGGTGCCGCTGCTGGCGCCGGGCATCCTGGCGGCATCGCTATTGGTGCTGGTGCGCACGATCGCCTTGTTCGAGCTCACGTTCCTGACCGCCGGACCGGATTCGCAGACGCTGGTCGTCGCGCTTTACTACGCGGTGTTCGCCGCCGGTGTGCGCGCGCCGCAGTCGGTCGATGCGATGGCGATGGTCTACATGCTGGTGACGCTGACCTGGCTGCTGATCGCCCTTCGCTTCGTCAATCCGACGCAACTCGTGTCCCGGGTGAAAGAGCATCCGCAGCCTGCCACCTGAGCTTGTAGTGAGTCGGCTCGACCTCTCCACGCTCGACAATCTGCCGCCGGCGGTCGACACGCCGAAATACGATCCGCGCCTGATCGGGATTGGCATCGTCCACTTGGGTATCGGCGCGTTCCATCGCGCGCAGACCGCGGTTTTCAGCGACGACGCACTGGCGATTGAACGCGCCGACTGGGGCATCTGCGGTGTCAGCCTGCGCTCGGCCGACGTGCGCGACCGGCTGGTGCCGCAGGATGGCCTGTATACGGCGGTGGGAAAAAGTCCGGCCGGCACGCGCCGACGCATCATCGGCAGCGTGCGCGAAGTTCTGTTCCTCGGCGATCAGCGCGACGCGATCCGCACGCGGCTGCTCGAAGCCGAGACGCGGATCGTGTCGCTGACCATCACCGAAAAGGGCTATTGCCACGATCCGGCGACCGGCAAGCTCAATCCAGCGCATCCCGATATCGCGCACGACCTCGCCCATCCGCACGAGCCGAAAAGCGCGATCGGACTGATCGCCGGTGCGCTGGACGCGCGCAGGCTCTCGCACGGTCGCGCGTTCACCGTGCTCTGCTGCGACAACCTGCCGCACAACGGCGCGCTGGTGCGGGGGCTTGTTCTCGCCTTCGCGGAACTGCGCGACCCGGCCCTGGCCCGATGGATCGCCGAGCAGGCCAGCTTTCCGTCGACGATGGTCGATCGCATCGTGCCGGCGACGACCGAATCGGATATCGCCGAGAACGACGCGGCGCTGGGCCTGCACGACGCCGCCCCGGTCATCCACGAGCCCTTCAAGCAATGGGCGATCGAGGATAGTTTCGTCGACGGCCGGCCGGCGTGGGATAGGGTCGGCGCGGAGCTCGTCGCCGACGTCGCGCCTTTCGAGGCAATGAAGCTTCGTTTGCTCAACGGCAGCCATTCCGCGCTCGCGTACCTCGGCTTTCTTTCCGGCCGAGAATTCATCTACCAGGTCGTGGCGGACCCGGTGTTCGTCGCCTACATGCGCCGGATGATGGAGCGCGAAGTCGCCCCGAGCCTCTCCGTGCCGCAAGGGGTCGACCTCCGGTCGTACCAGGACGCGCTGGTGCAGCGCTTCAAAAATCCCGCGCTGCCGCATCGCACGCAGCAGATCGCGATGGACGGCTCGCAGAAGCTGCCGCAGCGGCTGCTGGCCACGGTGCGCGACAATCTCGCGGCAGGCCGTCCGATCGACCTGATCGCGCTGGCGATCGCGGCCTGGATGCGCTATGTCGGCGGCGTCGACGAGCAAGGGCGTGAGATCGCCGTCGCCGATCCGCTTGCCGGTGAATTCAAGCGCCTCGCGGCCAGGCATCGCGGCGATCCGGCGGCGTGGGTGCGCGCGCTGCTGGGAATCCGCGCGGTGTTCGGCGACGACCTGCCGGCCGACGAGCGTCTGGTCGCGAAGCTCATCGGCTGGCTCGGAGCGCTCGTCGCCGACGGCGCGCAGCGCACGGTCGCGGCGGCTGTCGTCCGCAGCTGATTGACGGTCGCACCGAACGAACGCATCCTACGATTGGCCACGACATGATTCCCCTAGCGCTGCATCCCGATCGCCTGTTCTCTCCCGAGCCGCGGCAGCGCGATCTCGCCCGCGCGCTCTATGCGACCGTCAAGGATCTTCCGATCGTCAGCCCGCATGGCCACACCGACCCGCAGTGGTTCGCGGACAACGAGCCGTTCAGCGATGCGTCGGCGCTATTCATCACGCCCGATCATTATGTGTTCCGCATGCTCTACAGCCAGGGCGTAGCACTCGAGGACCTGGCGATCCCGCGGCGGGACGGCGGGCCGGTCGAGTCCGACGCGCGCCGCATCTGGCGGACATTCGCCGCCAACTATCAGCTGTTTCGCGGCACGCCGACCCGCATCTGGCTCGATCACGCGTTCCACCAGGTGTTCGGCATCCGAGAGCGGCTGTCGCCAGAATCCGCCGACCGGGTGTTCGATTCGATCAACGCGAGCCTCGCC
The DNA here is from genome assembly GCA_039933695.1 of Betaproteobacteria bacterium. Taxonomy (GTDB): domain Bacteria; phylum Pseudomonadota; class Gammaproteobacteria; order Burkholderiales; family Casimicrobiaceae; genus PALSA-1003. The sequence goes on from JBDTNP010000199.1 coordinate 3,372, forward strand.
AAACCGGAATTCCGTCCGCGTGCACTGTTCGAGCGCTTCAACATCGAGGTGATCGCGACGACCGAGTCGCCGCTCGATCC
>JBDTNP010000200.1:0-1890 GCA_039933695.1 Betaproteobacteria bacterium
TCGCCGAGGGCGCGGCGATGCCGTCGCAGCCCAGCGCGGCGAGTTCTGTGAGCAGTGCGTGCGCGATCGGCTGCGCCGGAACGCGCAAGCCGACGCCGGCCTGTCCTCCGGTCACCGCATCGAGGACACCGTCGGCGCGAGGCAGGATCATCGTCAGAGGTCCGGGCCAGAAGGCGCGGGCCAGCGCATGGGCGACGGCGGGAACGGTCTTCGCCCAGCGCGGCAGCGCGTCGGCGTCGGCGAGATGAACGATCACCGGATGCTCTACAGGCCTGCCTTTCGTAGTGAACAGGCGTCCGATCGCCGCCGCATCGCGCGCGTTCGCGCCCAGCCCGTAGACGGTCTCTGTCGGAAACGCGACGAGCTCGCCCGCGGCCAGCGCGCTTGCAGCGCGGGCGACGTTTTCGGCGGTGGCGGGCACGATCATCGAAGCGCTTTTTGGAGATGGATCCTGCGGTCGCCCCGGCAAATTTGCTAGAATTCGACTCTTTGCGTCGCGCGCGAACGTCGCGGCGAATCCGCGGGTCCATCCAGCAGGGAGCGGTAATGAACGAGTTTCTCTTTACGTCGGAGTCGGTGTCCGAGGGTCACCCGGACAAGGTGGCCGACCAGATTTCCGATGCCGTCCTCGATGCGATTCTAACGCTGGATCCGCATGGGCGGGTAGCCGCCGAAACGCTGGTGTCGACCGGCCTGGTGGTGATGACCGGCGAGATCACGACTGACCACAAGCACGACTACGCGCGCATCGCTCGCGACACGATCCATCGCATTGGCTACACCGACCCCGAGTTGCGCTTCGATGCCGAAGGCTGCGCGGTGATGGTGTGCTACGGCCGCCAGTCGCCCGATATCGCGCGCGGCGTCGACCGCACGTCGGACGAATACATGAACCAGGGGGCCGGCGACCAGGGCCTGATGTTCGGCTACGCCTGCGACGAGACGCCGGCGCTGATGCCGTTCCCGATCTATTACGCGCACCGCCTGGTGCAGCGGCAGAGCGAAGTCCGCCGCGACGGACGGTTGCCTTGGTTGCGGCCCGACGCGAAATCGCAGGTGACGGTGCGGTACACCGGCGGCAAGCCGACGAGCATCGACACGGTCGTGCTGTCGACGCAGCATCATCCCGAGATGAATCACAAGCAGGAGCAGCTGGCCGAAGCCGTCGTCGAGGAGATCATCAAGCCCGTCCTGCCGGCGGAGATGCTGGTCAACACGCGCTTTCTGGTCAATCCGACTGGACGCTTCGAAATCGGCGGCCCGCATGGCGACGCCGGGTTGACCGGGCGCAAGATCATCGTCGATTCCTATGGCGGGGCCGCGCCGCACGGCGGCGGCGCCTTCTCCGGCAAGGATCCGTCGAAGGTCGACCGCTCGGCCGCCTATGCTGCGCGTTATGTGGCCAAGAACATCGTCGCGGCCGGTATCGCACGGCAGTGCCAGGTGCAGCTTTCGTATGCGATCGGCGTGGCGAAGCCGATCAACGTCACCGTTTATACCGAAGGCACGGGCAAGATCTCGGACGAGAAGATCGCTGGTCTGGTGAACGACAATTTCGACCTGCGTCCGAAGGGCATCATCCAGATGCTCGACCTGTTGCGGCCCATATACCTGAAGACCGCCGCCTACGGGCACTTCGGGCGCGACGAGCCGGAGTTCACCTGGGAAAACATCGATCGCGCCGACGCGCTTCGCGCGGCGGCGGGCTTGTAGCGATCGATGTTTCGGCGCAGGGTGCGCGCCGGCAGGCGCGCGGCCGCAGCCAGTCTGCCCAAGCCCGGATGCATTACGCGCGGCGGCGGGCTTGTAACTACGTCAGGGCAGCGGGATGAACTCCGTCTCGCCGGGCACCGGCGGATAGCCCTGCTCGCGCCAGCGCGCGCTGGCGCT
>JBDTNP010000201.1:0-14514 GCA_039933695.1 Betaproteobacteria bacterium
GATTGATCTGGTCGGCCAGGGTTCCCCGGCTGTCGACGATGATCGCGCGTGCTACCGACTCGAAAAGTATGCGGTCCTCGGAGGAAATCTGCTCCGCATGGCGCACGAAAATGCCACCGGGTCGATCGACGAAGTACGCTTCGACGCCGGCAGCGATCAGCCCGAGGATCTGCTCCTGAAGGCGCTGCCGGTAGACGTCGTGATCTTCGTTCCAGATGACCAGGTCGACCGACAGACCCTTCAGGCGCCAGTAAGCATGCGCCTGCACGAGTTGCCGCACGAGATCGATGTTGCTGGCGGCGGATATCTGCAGCAACACGATCGGCAAGTCGCCGGAAATCGCGTAGCCCCACAACCCGGATTGCCCGCGACGGTTCCTGACCAGAACAGCCGCGGCTGCACGCAACGATGCATTGGCATAGATTACCGAACTCGCAAGGCGGCCATAGAGTTGCGAATCGGCTTCGGTGGCATTGAGCTGCTGCAGCACGACCTGGCTGTGCGTCCATGTCAGCTCGAACACGCGATCCACCAGACGGCGATCCTGATATTTGTCGACCAGACGCAATACGCCGTCGCGCGTCTCGCTGGCGCCGGAAACCATGTCGATTGTCGCCGTGGCGCCGGCGTCGAGGATCATTTGATGGCGGATCGCCGCGATCGGATCGAGCACGGCGCCGGCGGTGTTCGACAGCGGGCCGGGATCGATCATCGCGCGGGGCACAGCGGTCGAACCGCCACGGCCGATGAAGCGCATGCGATCCGTCTCGAATGAGATCCTCGTCCCGTTCGCGCCATGCACGGTCATCAGGTGGAATATCCACGGCACCGGTTCGTCCAGCGAGCGTGGGCGCCGGGTGCAAAGAATGGCGCGTCGTTGCTGAAGAATCTCCGTCTGCACGAACAGATTGCTGAACGCCGGGTGCAGGGCATCCGCAGCGGGCGGTGCGAGGACCATCTCGGCGTAGCTAGTCACGTCGATCGCGCGGGCGACCCGGGACCGATTCGTGATGTGGACCCGGCGTACTTCGACGTCATCCTCGGGCGAAACCACGATCTCGGTGTGGGTCGCCCAATCGAGATCCCTGCGGCGAAACTCAGCCCGGCCTTCCGAAAAGATCGCCTCGTAATTTTCACCCGGCTTGCGTGTCGGCTGATAGGCGGTTGACCAGAACTCCCTGCTCGCCTGGTCGCGGAGATAACAGAAACTTCCCCAGTTGTCGGAGATGCCGTCTTCGCGCCAGCGGGTCACGGCCAGATCCTTCCAGCGGCTGCTTCCGCCTCCGGCGTTCGTGACCATGACGTGGTAGCGGCCGTTCGAAAGCAACTGCACCTCCGGAATCGTCGTGTCCGGGCTGGTGAGCACGCGCACCGGCAACGCCGGCCCGGCTCCGCCCGCGTGGAGATCGGAAAGTTCGGTGGTGTGCGGATGAAACAGAGCGGCCCTGGGAATGCGTTCCTGGAGAAGAAGCAGCGTCGCTTGCAATAGCGGATCCGACTGGAAGCGCTTTTGCATCGGGCGAGCCAGAAGCACGTACGCCAGGGACAGCAGGCTCATGCCCTGGTGATGCGCCATGAACGATCGGACGACGGCGCTCGATTCCCCGCGTCGTTGCCGCGACGGTGTGTAATCGATCGCCTCGAACAAACCCAGCCGTCCGGCCAATCCTCCGGCGGCCAGACGTTGCAGATTAAGGCATGCGGCCTCGGGAGCGACCATCAGGGCGAGCGCCGACGCGTATGGCGCCACGACCAGATCCTCGGCCAGACCACGCTTCAGCCCCAACCCTGGAACGCCGAAGGCGCGGTACTGGTAATTGAGATGGACGTCGACGGTGTTGTAGCCGCACTCCGACATTCCCCATGGGACGCCACGTTGCTTTCCATACGCTATCTGTCGCTCCACCGCGGCAACGTAGGTCTGATCGAGCAAGGTATTTTCGTAGGTCGGCATTACCAACAGCGGCATCAGGTATTCGAACATAGATCCGCTCCATGCCAGCAGGACGGGGTCTCCACCGGCGGAAGTGAGCAGACGCCCGAGCGCAAACCAGCTTTCCTGTGGCAGCTTTCCCTGCGCGATGGCGACGAAGTTGCACAATCGGGCTTCCGATGCCAGCAAGTCGTAGCGGCCCTCATCGACGCGGAGCTGCGCGACGTTGTATCCGATCACCAATTGGCGACGCACCTTGTCGAACAGGAAGTCGTAGTCCATTGCGGCGAATGCTGCGGCCTGCAGCGCCAGTTCGTCGATCGTCGTCATTCTTGCCGTAGCGCGCTGCGCGCCTAGCGTGATGAGACCTTGCAGGGCGTCGAGCGAAATTCGCTCTTCTGCGCCCCAGCCGTTGGCGCGCGCCTGTTCAATGTCGGGCGGGCGTGCCATGTCGAGCGCCGCCATGTCGCGAAGCGTCGGAATCCCGTTGTTCCCAGGAAACTCGTGTGATTGTGCCGTCACCGATTGCAGCTCCAGCCACGGCGCCAGGAAAATCAGTTCGCCGCGCAAATCGGTGCATTGCCGTTCGAGGGCGCGGGCCCAAATACATGCCTGGCTGTCGGAGTCTGTTAGATCACTGGCGGTTAAATGGGCCACCACCTCGGCAGCGTACGAGGCGAGGAGCTCCAGCTGGACCCACGCGCTACGCAAGGTTACTGCTCTGACGGCGATCGCCGATGCGAGCGCCTGTTCGAATTTCGCGACGGCGGCCACTGACGGCTGGCCGATGGCGTCGACCAGAATAGCCAGCGTGTCGCCGATGCCCTCGAGCCACCGTCGATTGAGAAGGGGTGCATCGCGAAGTGCCGTGAGGCCCGCGCGCAAAGTCAGCAGATGGCCTGCGAGGTTGCCGCTGTCCACCGTCGAGACGTACAGCGGAACAAGAGGCAATCTCGTTTGCGTGTCGTACCAGTTGTAGAAGTGGCCCCGATACCGTTCCAGTGTTCCCATGCTGCGCAACGCATTCGTCGTGCGCTCGACCAGCTGCCCGGTCGACAGATATCCGAAATCATGTGCGGTCAAATTGGCGAGTAATGCAAGGCCCATGTTGGTCGGCGAAGTGCGGTGTGCGACGGTGACCGTCGGATGGTCCTGCACGTTGTCGGGGGGCAGCCAGTGGTCGTCCGAGCCCACGTAGGTCTCGAAATAGGCCCACGTTTTGCGCGCCAGCTGGCGCAAAAAGCGAGTCTGATCCGCCGAGAGCCTGGCCCTCCGTCTGGGAAGCGGACGACTGATCCACCAGGCCATCGCGGGCGATGCCGCCCAGAGCAAGAGGATCGGGCCGGCGACTGCCAGCCCGGCGGGATTGACGAAAGCGAGTCCGATCCACGCGGCGACAGCGATCGCGGGGGCAACCGCCATCGAGCGATAGGAGGCGAGGAGGTCCGTGCGGTCGAGCTTCTCCAGCGCGCGATCGACCTCGCTCGACGTACTCCAATCCAGCAAACGCCGGCGGGTGATCGACATGCGCCAGATCGTGCGCACAATCGCATCGAGACAGAAGAAGGCTTCATAGGGCAGAAACGCAAGCGACAGCACGGCCTGCGCGATCAGTCGTCGCGCAGCGCGGTCGACCGCGGCCAGATGTTGTCGGAGCGGCACGTCGGCCGGCTTGTTGATGAGGTCGGAAAGCGAGGCAATAAGGGCAGGCGCGACGAGGACGGCGACGACGACTGCGGTCCAGAACCAGGCCGCCCCCAAGACGCTCCATCCCAACAGCAGCAGCAACGCGAGCGCGGCGGGGACAAGGCTGCGTCGCAGGTTGTCGAACAGCTTCCACTGCGACAGCATCGAAAGAGGATTCCGTTCGCGGCGTCCTTCCGGCCCCTGGACGTGCCGCCGCAGCCATCCGACAAGCTGCCAGTCACCTCGAATCCAGCGGCGCCGGCGGGCTACGTCGGCGCCGTAGCGCGCCGGAAACTCTTCGTACAGCTCGGCGTCGCTCAGCAGTCCCGCCCGCGCGTAGCATCCCTCGAGGAGATCGTGGCTCAGAATGCAGTTTGCGGGAAAGCGGCCCTTGAGCGCGCGTTCGAAGGCGTCGACGTCGTAAATGCCCTTGCCGATAAACGACCCTTCGTCGAAAAGGTCCTGGTACACGTCCGACACCGTGCGCGTGTACTGGTCGGTCCCGGGCTCGCCGCCGTATAGGCGCGCATACCGCGATCGGTTCGTGCCCGGCAGGCTGACCGACACGCGTGGCTGGAGAATACCGTGACCCGAGGTCACGACGTCCCGGATCCTGTGCTTGTCAGGCTCGCCGAAGTGCGCCGCATTCAACGGATGCGCCATCGTGCCGACAAACCGGCGCGCGGCGTCGCGCGGCAGCTGCGTGTCCGTATCCAGCGTAATGACATACCGCACTTCGGAGAGGATCGCCGTCGCGCCGACGATCAGCGAAAACCCGTCGCGGTGCCCGCCGCGCAACAGCGAATTGAGATCGCCAAGCTTGCCGCGCTTGCGTTCCTCGCCCATCCACATCTTGGCCGTCGCATTCCAGCGTCGGGGGCGGTGAAACAGATAGAACAGGCTGCCATCCTGGGAGAGGCCAGAATCCACTTCGCTGGTGCGCGCTTCGATGCCCGGGAAATTGCTGTTGCCATCGCCATTCCTGGTTTCCGGCGCACGGGCCTCGCGCCCATATTTTCGATTGAGCTCGTTGATCCGCTCCTCGACCAGCTCGAGCAAAGGCGCATCGGCGGCAAGCGATTCCGCTCTCGCGTCCGGAAAGTCGGTCAGCAAGCCGAAGTGCAAATGGGTATCGCGATTGGCCAGGAACCGCACTTCAAGTGCCTCGACCAGAGCTGCGACATTGCTAGCGCGAGTGAGCATCGTCGGAACGATCACCAGCGTCCGCGACTCGGCGGGAATGCCCGAGGAGAAATCCATTCGCGGCAGCGGGTGAGGCGCCACCAGCAACGTCGCGATCCAATTCACGATCGTTACCGCCAGCTGACTGACGACCAGAAGCGAAAGCACGACGACCACCGTCAGAACTTCGCCCCTTACCTGGGCAGCGGCGTTAGCAACCAGGCCCGCGGCGAAAACGCCTGTGACCGCCGCGATGGCACCGAGAAACACGGGTAGGGGGAATCGGGTTCCGATTCGTCTCAACGCAGTGAGCGTTGAGACGTGGACTGCCGCCGCGCGTTCGAGCTCGGAAAGCCCCTTGTCGATCAGGTAGAAGCCGACGTGGGCGGTCCGATCCGCTGTGCCCCTGTCGGCGGCGCGCGCCGACGCCAACTCGATTGCCTTCGCGGCCACGTCGGCCTCGGTCAGGCCGCCCTGCTTCGCGATCCGCTCGATCGCGTGACGATAGCGGTCGCGGGTCGCGAACTCCATTGAGGCATAGACGCCGGGAGGGTCTCGACGCAAATTTTCTTCGACGACGCTGATGCCTTCGACAAAGTCGCGCCAATCGATCGCGCTGAGAAAACGAAGGCTGCTGATGCTGTTGCTGATCGACACCTGGTCCGACGCCTGCTGCTGGTTCGCCGTCTGCACCAACTGTTCGATCGTCAGGTGGCCTTCGCCGAGCCGTTGTTCGATCCAGGTCAGGGCGAGGGCCAATGCCGCGCTCTGGCCTTGCAGACGTCTGGCCAGCTCGGCCACGAACGCGCTCACCATCGGGGGCGACGAGCGCGCCATGTCGGCGATGACCAGGATCAGGCTCTTTGGATCCCGTTCGGCCGTCTCCATCATCCGGTCGGCCCAGGTGTTCGCCAGATCGCGCTCGGCGATGCCGGCGGAAATCCGGACAGCGACTCGACGCAGGTTCTCGATCAAGGCAAGTCGCAGCATGATCGGAATGGCCCACAGCTCCCCGAGCTTGAGCGTGGTAATCGATTGGTAGGCGGTCACAAAGCGCCTCAGGCTATCCGCATCGACCCGGCCGTCGCCGTGCGAGATGGCCTCGAGCGCGATGTCGTACACGCGGGGCAGACCCGCCGACGGACCGAGCGCCAGGCGGGGCAGCTCCCGGCTGTATCCGCGCGGCAAGTGTCTCTTGGCCGTGCCGACCTGCTCTTCGATCAGATGGAAGTTGTCGAGCAGCCACTCACCCGCCGGCGTAATCCGGCGGTTCGTCGCTATCGCCGCAGCCAGGCGCTTGCAGGCGGCGATCAACGCGCCCTCGTTCGATGCCAATCTCGGGAGCAGCTGATCCTTCGCCGGACCGGACGTAACCCGATGCGCGGTCGCCAGCGTCTTGCCGTGACGTTCCATCTGATCGGCGCTGAACAATTCCGATCGGAGCGGCAGCTCTTCGAGGAACGGCTTATGCGACAAACCGCTGCTGCGCAGACGTCCGCGGAACTGGGTCAGGTGCCCGAGAATCGACGTGCCGCTCGTCATCGATATTGCATTGCCACCGGGTCAATCGCCGAGCAATTCGGCCATCGGGTGCAGCTGCTCCACGTGTTGCGACACGACCTTGACGATGACGATGATCGGAATGCTGAGCAGCATTCCCCATATGCGGGAGGGGCGGCGCGCTCGGCTTGCGGGTCAGCGGTCCCGAGGGGGGCTGGAAGAGCGACAGAGCTCATTGTGCATAGGGCCGGCTTGTGGACGGATGTCGACGGTGAAAGGTCGGAAATGCCGGACGCGCAGATCGTTGTCGAGACGACCTGTCGTCCGGCACCAGTCTTCGGCTTGCGGTTAGCGGTTTTTCTGGACGGTGAGCTTGGTGTTGACCGATTTGACGCCCTCGGTATTGCGCGCAATCTCAACGGCTTTGTCCGCTTCCGCCTGGGTATCGGTCGTGCCGCTCAGCCAGACGACGCCATTCTTGTCGGTATCGACCTGGACGTGCTTAGCGCTGGCCAGATGCTCGGCAGCCAGCTTCGTCTTGATCTTGGTCGTGATGACCGAATCCTTGACAAAGGTCACGGGTTTGGAACGGTCGGTGTCCCCATCGGCCGCATAGGCCGCAACGGGCGCCAGTACCGAACCAATGACGAAGCAGGTTGTGGCAAGTTTGTATTTCATTGTTGATCCTCGAGAGTTTTTGCGCTTTTACGGCGCGGGATTACAGGCGTCCCATCAGGAACAGGACGATCAGGATTACGACAATGACACCGACGATGCCACTGGGCCCGTAGCCCCAGCTGCGAGCGTGCGGCCACGTGGGCAGCACGCCGACGAGGATCAATATCAGGACGATCAGCAGAATGGTGCCAAGACTCATGACTTGCTCCTTTGTCCATCGTGTAACGGATACGCGCTCCGCGGTTGCCAGCGGAGAAGCGTATCATCCCATGCTAGCCGCATGCCCCGGGGCAGTCAGTGCGGCAACGCACTTAAAGCAGGTCGTCGAGCGGCAGCATCGAAAGCATGTCGATTTGCAATCGCTGCCAGAAAGTGACATCCGGGTCCTGATCGAAATCCACGCGCGTTCCGTTTTCCAATGTGCGCCAGACGAGGTGGCGTTGACCGAACCGATCGGCCTCGCCAAGCATAAGGACGTAGCTGTTCGCCGGTTGCGTAATGTCCGCGAAGCGCAGGGCGATCTGGCGCGCCAGCTCCGGGCTCTCGATGATCAGCCCGATCTCCGTATTGAGGTGCAGCGAGCGCTGGTCGAGGTTCATCGATCCGACGAATACTCGCTCGCGATCGAACACGAACACCTTGGCGTGCAATGCGTACTGCCCCCCGGAGCTGAGCGATCTCAATCGCGTGCCCCGGACGACCGGTGCGCCAAGGACCGGTCGTACCTCGTACAGGTCGACGCCCGTTCCGAGCAGCGGCGCCCGGAATGCCTGGTAGCCCGAATGAACGACCGGCATGTCGGTTGACGCGAGCGAATTGGTAAGTATCCGCACGTTGACGTTGCGCTCGCGCAGACCCGTCAGAAATTTCATCCCCGCGGCCCCGGGCACCAGGTACGGCGATACGACGATCAGCTCCGTCTGGACCTGTTTCGCCACCTCGCCGAGCCGGTGCCGTAGCAAGCGACCGCCCTGCTCACCGTCCTGCACCTTGGCTTTTTCCGGGCTGTCATAGACGACTTCCCCTTTGGCCCAGGCGAGCGATGACTTGCCGTCGAGCATCGCGGTAAGCGGCTGGTTCGCGGCCAGGACGCGCATGTAAGGGGCGTCGGCTTCGATCATCTTCGCATGATGCGCGGCGAGAACGCCGCGATAGTCTTCAAGGTCTTGCGCGGAGGGCTTGCCTTCTGCGAGCGCTTCGATGGGAATCGCCATCGGGTTATTCCAGAACGCGTCGAAGCTCTTCGAGACCTCGTTGACAATCGGGCCGGCGGCAATGATGTCGTAATCGCCGAATTCATAGTCGCGGCCGCCCTGGAAATATTCGTCCCCGATGTTGCGGCCTCCGACGATGCTGATTTCATTGTCGACGACGAAAAGCTTGTTATGCATCCGATAGTTGAGCCGGGTTGCATCGGCAAAAAACTCGGCGCCGTGAACGAAGCCGACGTTGCCGCGATAGGCAAAAGGATTGAACAGCCTCAGCTGGACATTCGGGTAGCCTGCGAGCGTCCTGATCTGGGCGTCGCGGCCGAACGAGCCGGCGTCGTCCAGCAGCACGCGAACTCGCACGCCGCGGTCGGCCGCCTTGAGCAGTGCTTCGATCAGCAGCTGGCCGGTATCGTCGCTCTGGATCAGGAAATACTGGACGTCCAGCGTTCGCTCGGCGGCTTGCGCCATCTCCATGCGCAGCAGGAAACTGTCGGTGCCGACCGGGAGCAGCTTGAACCCGGAGTTTCCCGGGTGCTCCGCTTTCCCCGCCGCCAGTTGCCGCCCCATGCGGGTCTGTTCCGGCCGAGCCAGGGCGCTCGAGCTTGTTTTCGCAAAGTCCGAACCGGGCGGCAGCGAGGCACAACCGGCCAGCAGCGCCATAACGCCTATCCCGAGCAGCGCCAGATGCGTGGGGTTGGATCGCCTGCGCATGGGGTTTTCTACCGTCCCGAAGTGCCGCAGTCCCGTCACTTCAGATGAAAGCTGCCGCCGAACAGGCCGAGCAGCCCGATGACGATCAGATAGATGGCGACGATGTAGTTGAGCAATCGCGGTACGACCAGAATAAGTATTCCGGCCAGAAGGGCAACCAGCGGGGCAAAGCTCAAGGTCATGTTCATTTTGGGTTCCAGTCTGGAAGGGTGTGCGCGTCTTCGCCGCGACATCGGCTCGGATTCCGCAGGCGATCCGCGTGGTCACCCGGTCCCCGATGGTCGTGCCGGAACCGGTTGGCGGATACGCCGACGTTGCAGGTCCAAATTACCCTTTGACGCCGGGTGCGGTCGGTTCGGTGGCGCACGGACGGGGGCTTGAAAGCCCCTCGCCGCCCGTCAGCCTATGTGCTGCACCGAACCCCAAAAGCCTCCGACGATATAAACTAGCGTAATCGAAGGTGAAAGCTCGGGACGCCGCATGGCGAAATCTTCAATCGTGCCGATGGACGAGAAATCGCCGGCGATTGCGCCCGGCGGCCAGATTCCGCAGCAGAATCATCTGCTCGCGGCGCTGCCGGCAGGCGACTACGAACGGCTGGCGCCGCATCTGGAACTGATTCCGCTGAAGCTCGGCGAAGTCCTGTACGAGCCCGGCATCCGGCTGCGGTACGTCTACTTTCCTACGACCTCGATCGTTTCCCTGCTCTACGTCATGGAGGACGGGGCGTCCGCCGAGATCGCCATCGTGGGCAACGAGGGCATCCTCGGCATATCGCTGTTCATGGGCGGCGAAACCACGCCCAGCCGTGCCGTCGTGCAAAGCGCAGGCTACGGTTTCCGGCTGAAAGCCCAGTTGCTCAAGGACGAGTTTCAGCGCTTCGGCCCGATGCTCCACCTGTTACTCCGCTACACGCAGGCGCTGATCACCCAGATGGCGCAGACGGCGGTGTGCAACCGGCATCATTCGGTCGACCAGCAATTGTGCCGTTGGCTGCTGCTCAGCCTCGACCGCCTGGCGTCCAACGAGCTTTCGATGACCCAGGAATTGATCGCCAACATGCTGGGCGTGCGGCGCGAAGGCGTCACCGAGGCCGCAGGCAAGCTTCAGGACGCCGGCCTGATCAGCTACCGCCGGGGCAGGATCACCGTGCTGGATCGCCCGGGTCTGGAGGCGCGGTCCTGCGAATGCTATCAGGTGGTTAAGACGGAGCTCGATCGCCTGCTGCCGTACGCCGCCAGGTAGCCCTCGAAACGTCTATCCCCGGGCGCGCCGGCGCTTGTGTGCGCTAGCGAGCAGACCGGGAAACCGCAGCACCGTATTCTCGGTGCCAATCGCAGCAGGTGAGCCTGCGCCTTTAGCGTCGGCTCGGCATCGCACTTCATTCTCCAGATGCCGACCGGTGGCTCACCCACTCCCGAGGAGACCAATTCGGTGCCATCGCCGCAAAATGCCCCCGCAGTCAATCGCTTGCTCGAGGGACTGCCCAACGGCAATCGTCGCCGAATGCTGGCCGGTTGCGAACCTGTCGAGCTCGCGTTCGGCGACGTGCTTTACACGACGGGCGGGCTCCTCAAGCATGTCTATTTCCCGACCCGGAGCTTCATCTCGCTGGTCATGCCGATCGGCGGTGCCGCCTCTCTCGAAGTCGGGCTGATCGGAAACGAAGGCATGTTCGGCGTTCCGCTCGCGCTGGGCGTGGATGTTTCGCCGGTGCGCGCAGTGGTACAGGGCGCGGGACCGGCGTTGCGTATGGACGCGGCGCGCTTCAGCCGCGAACTGCGGGAGAGCCCGGCGCTGCGACGCCAGATCGACCGATATATCTTCGTCCATTTGAGCCAACTTTCGCAGACTGCAGCCTGCACGCGCTTCCACGTGGTGGAGGCTCGGCTCGCGCGCTGGCTGCTGATGACCCAGGACCGCGCGCACGCCGACGGCTTCCATATCACTCAGCAATTCCTCGCCCTGATGCTTGGGGTTCGCCGAGTCGGCGTCACCAAGGCGGCCAGCTCGCTGCAGAAGCGCAGGCTGATCCATTACACCCGCGGCAACATCACGGTTCTTGACCGCCCTGGGCTGAGGGCCGCTTCCTGCGTCTGCTACAGGGCGGATCGCGAAGCTTACGATCAGATCCTCGGTTAGTCTGCGTGTGGCGGCGCACATACGGCATCGATGTTCTCCGGTATTCATCGACACTAGCCGGAGTGCAAACATGAATAGAATCGAAACGAATACCCGAATTCCGAAGGCCATGCGCGCGCCGCTCGTCATCGCCGGCATAGCCGCGATCTCGTTCAGCGCCGTGGGAATGACCAATGTTCCGTTGGCCTGGTTCCACAATTCGGTCGCCGGCTTCGACCGAAGGTCCACTCAGGACGATTTATCCACGACCTCCGTGGAGTTGCCGTTGCTTGCGTCACCGGGCGCCGGCAAGGTCCGTGTGAAGATGAGCTGCGCCGAATGTGGTGTCGTCGATTCAGTGCGACCGATTGCTCTCACCGGGAATGCGCCGGCCGTGTACGAACTCACCATACGCATGCGCGACGAATCGACGCGCGTTGTCACGCTCAGTCATGGCAACTGGCGTCCCCGCGATCGGATTACCCTGATCGGCGGCGCGAACCCCTCACTCCGCTGATTTCGGCGTTCCCTGCAAGGTATTGACTCGGGAACCAGGCTTGCCGTTCACGGGCAGGAAGCCGACCCAAGAAGCACGAGGAAAGGGCCGCCACGAAGCTTGGCGCAAGACGCTCGATCAGCTTGTCACCATGGTCAAGAAAATGTAAACACGCCTATGCGCGTTAGCAAGGGAGTCTCAAGCGCGCTGGCGGCCGCGGCATTGTTTGGCGCCAGCACGCCGATCGCCAAGACGCTGGTCGGAGAGATTCCGCCGGTTTTGCTTGCCGGGCTCCTGTATGCCGGCTCCGGTCTGGGCCTTGCACTCGGCTTGCTGCTTCGTCGCCTCGCGCGAAATCGCAGCGCGCCGACCCCGTTCGAATGGCCGCACGGACCGGACATCGGCTGGCTGGCGGGGGCCGTCCTGTTCGGTGGCGTGCTCGGGCCGGTATTACTGATGTTCGGCCTGATCTCGACGCCGGCATCGGTCACCGCGCTGCTGCTCAATCTGGAAGCGGTGTTCACGGCGCTTTTGGCGTGGTTCGTCTTCCGCGAAAACTTCGATCGCCGCATTGCGGCAGGCATGGCCCTGATCGTTGTCGGCGGCGGCGTGCTTTCCTGGAGACCGGGCGCCCTCGCGGCGGCGCCCGGGGCACTCCTCATTGCCTCGGCCTGTCTTTGCTGGGCCATCGACAACAACCTGACCCGCAAGATCCCCGGCAGCGACGCCATGGCAATCGCATGCATCAAGGGATTGGTCGCAGGCGCGGTCAACGTCACTGCCGCCGTGATTATCGGCGCGGTCGTACCGCCGCTGCCGGTCGCTGCGACGGCGGCGATGGTCGGCCTCGCTGGCTACGGCATCAGCCTCGCCCTCTTCGTGCTCGCTCTTCGCGAACTCGGTGCTGCGCGCACCGGCGCTTACTTCTCGGTGGCGCCGTTTTTTGGCGCGGTGCTCGCGGTGGCCGTGCAACACGAGGCGGTGAGCGCGCCGCTGATCATCGCGGCAGGATTGATGGCATGGGGTGTATGGTTACACCTGTCCGAAGTGCATGAACACGCTCATCAACACGAACTCCTCGAGCATTCGCATCCCCATCTGCACGATGAGCACCACCGGCACCGTCATGGCCCGGATTGGAATGGAATCGAGCCTCACACGCATCGGCATGTCCATCGGCCGATGCGTCACGCGCATCCGCACTACCCGGACATTCATCACCAGCACAACCACTGACGCAGCCCTCGTGCGCCCTCACAGGAAGCACGGTCACGGGGTCTTCTCGTTCGCAAAAAGGGCGCGCAGATGCCGGGCTTCGAAGGCGCGCTGACCGACGAGCAACTCGCCTCGCTGCTGGCTTACGTACGCGTGCACTTCGCCAACAGTCCTCCGTGGCCCCGATGTTTCGCGACAGGCGCGAGACATCATCCAGCACAAGGATGAAAATGAGCGATGATTGAGCTCGAGGTCATAACGCGCCTTCGGTGGGCCCGTCCCCTGGTTCCACGGGCAAAGGAACGCAGCCCTATGCCTCGTTCGCGTCCAACCCGAACGGCATGTCCATCGCGAACAACCAATGCCCGGCGGACTGCTTTCGCGCGACTTCCACCGCGTTCCCGCTCATCGTTGTCGGCTTGCCATCGGGTCCGGTCATCGTGAGCGTCCACCGGTTCGCCAGCAGGGCGATGTCGCCGGTTTGCGCGATCACTCTGCCCGACGTGGATATCGTCGGCCTGGCCGCGAGGAATCCGGCCAGCGCCTCGCGGATGGCGGCGCTACCGACGACGACCTTGCCTGGCGAGGGCATCAAGGCCGCTTCCACCTCGTACAACGCCACCAAGCCATCGATGTCGCCGGCATTGAGGGCTTGTTCGAACAGGCGGTCGAGCTCGACCGGATTGCTCGTGACTTTCATTTTCTTGTCCTTTGCCGGTTAACTTCAGGATCGTCGGCGCACTCAAGGTCCTGCGTCGTGGCTGGGCGGCCCGGTCCAGTGCGCAACATGCGCGGCGTGATCGGACGGTGGGGCCGGCGGGGCTGGCACCGCTGGCGTGCCCAGATAGAGGAATCCGACGATCGCATCGCCGGCGTGCAGGCCCAACGCCGCCTTGACGCCGTCGTCGTAGGCGGCGTTGCCGGTGCGCCAGAAACCGCCGAAGCCCAGCGCATGCGCCGCCACCAGGATATTCTGCGCGGCGGCGCCCGCCGCGACGATCTGCTCGACGGCAGGCACGCTCTTGTGCTCGCGCAGCCGCGCCCCGACGACGACGATCAGTGGCGCTCGCAGCGGCTTGCCGCGCTCCTTGTCTATCGCCGACTCGGGCAGCTCCGGCTCGCGCTTGCGCAGCGCACCAGCGAGCACGTCGCCGAAAGCGTTGCGTGCTTCCCCGGCGATGACGATGAAGCGCCAGGGCTTCAACTTGCCGTGGTCCGGCGCGCGCGCGGCGGCGCGCAGCATCGCCGCCAGCGCGCCCGCGTCCGGCGCAGGCTCGGTCAGGGCGAGCGGGCTGGCCCGCGTGGTCAAGGCTTCGATCGCATCCAAAGGCAGGCGGTCCTCCAGAGGTTCGTCATGCGGCAACGCCGTGCGAAAGGCCGAAGGAGTCGCTTGGTTCGATCGCGCAGCACACTCGGTTGCGAGCGGGAAAATGGGGACGTCTGTTGTAGCATAACCGATCGGTCCGGCAATCGCGATTTCCCGCCTGGGATAAGCGCGATGCGTGCCACGCGAGGAGATCGTCACGATGGCTACGATCAACGTCGAGGTACAAGCAACGATCCGCCGCCCGCTTGCGGTCGTCAGCCGTCAATTCGGCGATATGCGGCACCACGAGCGCCACTGTGTTCACCCGGACATAAGCTTCACCGTGCTTTCGGAGGAGGGCGACGACTGCCGTTTCCGCCAGGAGGTGCGACTGCTCGGCATGCTGCAGACCGATGAGATCGTGCAGCATCGCAATGCCGACGGAAGCCTCTCCTCGGAAGTCGTCGCCGGCGCC
>JBDTNP010000202.1:0-6384 GCA_039933695.1 Betaproteobacteria bacterium
TTCCTGCCCAAGGTTCCTGATCGCAACATCGGCCTGCGTCAGGAACAGGTGATAGTCGATGAAATCGTTCAGTGCCTGCGGATGGATCAGCAGCGTGGTATCGATCTGTTCCGGATCCGCCTGTTCCAGCAGCTCGAGTTCGTGCCGCAGTTCGGTTAGCAAGCCTTTGGCCGTGGTCGCCGCGGTGACTGCGTAACGAATCTGCTGCTTGACGTAAACGCCCTTGGCGAACGGGCACAGATTGAGTCCGATGACCGCGCGCTCCAGCCAGCGTTGCGTCGACGTAATGACGTCGGCAGTGGTCGCTGCATCGTCGAAGGGTATCAGGACGTCGCTCATGGCCTGGCAGACAGGCGAATCCGCCACCCCGCATTGCGCCAGGCTGGACTACGGCTTCGGACCCACGGCGACGACCTCGAGCGTCTGATTCTTCACCTGCTTGATCAGCTCGCCGCTGACGGTGAGGAATTCGAGATTGACGTCCGCCGTGTCGTTGGGATTGAGCACCGGACGCTTGGTCGACGCGGTCGCGGTGCCCAAGACCTTTCCGTTGGCATCGAACACCTTGCCGGCGACCTTGACCGGGCCGACAGGCGCTTCGGTGAGGTTCTGCACGGTGCCCTTGATGTGCAGATGGCCTTCCGCGCAGACGTACATTCCCGGCGCCATGTCTGCATGTAGACCGGCGCTCTGAATCTCGACCTTGATCTCGTTCTTGAGCTCGGCGGCGCCGACGGTCAGCATGCCTGCGGTCGCCATCGATGCGACGATCGATACCATCACCGTTTTCATCTGATTTCTCCGGTCGTTGAGCGCCCGCCGACGTTCGGCGAGCGTCTTGGCGCGGCGCGCATTCGCGGTCGCGATCATGATGCGACCATACGCCGGGCGCCCGACGGGATCAAGCGGCCGAGGCGACTGTGATTTCGCCAGATCCGCTACGGCGTGCGCAACCTTAGCCACAGGATGATCGCGTCAGCGCCGGCCCGCAGGGCGGAGGATCCGTCCGACCGACGCAATCGATCTCGCGCGGACGGACAATGTTAACCTGAGTGCCGTGGTCGCCGCGGATGCGCGGAGGCAGGCTGGCGCGTGTCTGTCGCAGTATCGACTTACAAAAAGCGGGTGGCGGAACGATCATGAGCGTCAAGCAACGATTCGATCTGACCGGCAAGGCGGCGCTCGTCACCGGAGGTTCGCGCGGACTGGGATTGCAGATGGCCGAGGCGCTGGCGGAAATGGGGGCGAGGCTCGCTCTCGTGGCGCGTAAAGGCGACGAGCTCGAGGAAGCCGCGGCCGAGCTGCGCGCGCAATGGGGCGCCGACGTAGTAACCCTGGTCGCCGACCTGTCGAAACCGGCCGCGATCGGCCCGGTCGTCGAGCGGGCGATCGCCGCGCTCGGACCGATCGACGTGCTGATCAACAACGCCGGAACCACCTGGGGCGCCGCCACGATCGACCATCCGCTCGAGGCCTGGCAGAAGGTTGTCGATCTCAATCTGACATCGATGTTCGTCGTCTGCCAGGAAGTTGGCCGCCGGTCGATGCTGCCTCGCCGGCAGGGCAAGATCATCAATATCGCATCGATACTCGGACTCGTCGGCGGCGGCGACCCCGGCCGGCCGGCGACATTGGCGTACAACACGACCAAAGGCGGTGTAGTCAATTTCACACGTTCGCTCGCGGCTGAATGGGCGCAGTACAACGTCAACGTCAACGCGATCGCACCCGGTTTTTTTCCGACGAAGATGACCAAGGGCGTAATGGAGATGATGGGCGAAGCCGTGGCGGCGAAGGCGCCGCTGAAGCGGGTTGGCGGCCCGGAAGACCTGAAGGGATTGACCGTGCTGCTCGCCTCCGATGCGGGCGCGTTCATCACCGGCCAGATTGTCGCGGTCGACGGCGGCGTCACCGCTGTCTGAAGGATTCCGGCGACGCATCAGGCAGGCAATGAGCGATTACCGCCAGTTCGCAGGAACGCGGCCGGTGGCCGACGCGCTTCGCTTCGATGTGCCCGCGCTCGAGCGCTATCTCGACGCCAACGTGACGGGTTTCACCGGCCCGCTCGACGTCGTGCAGTTCAAAGGCGGGCAATCGAATCCGACCTACAAGCTCAATGCCGGTGGAAAGTCGTATGTGCTGCGGCGCAAGCCGCCGGGCAAGCTGCTGCCCTCGGCGCATGCGATCGATCGCGAATATCGTGTCATCCGAGCGCTCGCCTGGAGCGCGGTGCCGGTCGCCCGCACGCATTGCCTGTGCCTGGACGAGACGGTGATCGGCACGCCTTTCTATCTGATGGATTTTGTCGACGGCCGCATTTTCTGGGATCCGCTGTTGCCGGCAATGGCGTCCGGAGAGCGCCGGGCGATTTACGCCGAAATGAATCGGGTCATCGCCGCATTGCACCGCGTCGACTTCGCGGCCATCGGTCTTGCCGGTTACGGCCGGCCCGGCAATTACCTCGCGCGGCAGATCGACCGCTGGAGCCGCCAATACCAGGCGTCGGCGACCGAACCGATCGAAGCGATGGATCGGTTGATCGAATGGTTGCCGCGCCACATCCCGGCGGGCGAGCGAACCTCGCTGGTCCACGGCGATTTTCGTCTGGACAACATGATCTTCGACAGGCACGAGCCCAAGGTGCTGGCGGTGCTCGACTGGGAATTGTCCACGCTGGGCGATCCGCTGGCGGACTTCGCCTATCACCTGATGACCTGGCGGCTCGCCCCGGACGAATTTCGCGGCCTGCGCGGCTGCGATTTGGCCGGGCTGGGGATACCGGCCGAGGACGAATACGTCGCGATGTATCTGCGCGACAATCCGACGCTCGAGCGGCCCGGCGCACAAGCCTGGGATTTCTACAGGGCGTACAACATGTTTCGCATGGCGGCCATACTTCAGGGCGTTCTGAGCCGCGCGCTGGCCGGCAACGCCTCGAGCGAGCAAGCGCTGGAGGCCGGGCGGCGTGCGCGGCCGCTGGCCGAGCTCGGCTGGAAGCAGGTCGAACGAAGCCTCGCGCTGGGGGCTCGCGACGGCTGAAGCTGCGACACACGCGCCCCGAAAGGATGACGATGGATTTCGATTACTCACCGGCGGTCGTGCAATGGCAGGCCCGCCTCAACGCATTTTTCGACGAATTCGTCTATCCGAATGAGCAGCGCTATTACCAGGAAGTAGCCGCCGGCGATCGCTGGCAGCCGACGCACCTGGTCGAGGAGCTCAAGGCGGCTGCGAGATCGGCCGGTTTGTGGAATCTGTTTCTTCCGGCGTCGGCGCGCGGCGCGGGCCTCACCAACACCGGATATGCCCCGCTGTGCGAAATCATGGGCCGCGTGCTCTGGGCGCCCGAGGTCTTCAATTGTTCGGCCCCCGACACCGGCAACATGGAGGTGCTCGAGCGTTACGGCACGCCCGAGCAAAAGGCACAGTGGCTCGAGCCGTTGCTGGCGGGGACCATCCGCTCGGCATTCTGCATGACCGAGCCCGACGTGGCATCGTCGGACGCGACCAATATCGAAAGCTCGATCGTGCGCGACGGTGACCACTATGTCGTCAACGGGCGCAAGTGGTGGTCGTCGGGTGCAGGCGACCCGCGCTGCCGCATCTTTATCGTGATGGGCAAGAGCGATCCAAACGCACCGCGTCACGCGCAGCAGTCGATGCTGTTGGTGGCGCGCGATACGCCAGGCGTGAAAATCCTGCGCCATCTGCCGGTGTTCGGCTACGACGACGCCCCACACGGACACATGGAAGTCGATTTCGAGAACGTGCGCGTCCCGCAGTCCAACATCCTGCTCGGAGAGGGTAGGGGATTCGAGATCGCGCAGGGGCGGCTGGGCCCGGGCCGCATCCACCACTGCATGCGCCTGGTCGGGTTGGCCGAGCGGGCGCTGGAAAAGATGTGCCTGCGGGTCAAGTCACGGACGACATTCGGCAAGCCGGTGGCCGAACGCACGGTTACCCTGGAGAGGATCGCCGAGGCGCGCATCATGATCGACCAGGCGCGGTTGCTGACGCTCAAGGCCGCCTACATGATGGACACGGTGGGCAACAAGGCCGCGCGGGCCGAGATCGCGATGATCAAGGTCGCAGCACCCGCGATGGCCTGCACGATACTCGATTGGGCGATCCAGGCGCACGGCGCCGCCGGCGTCTGCGACGACTTCGGCCTCGCGCAGGCGTATGCGCACGCCCGGACCTTGCGTCTGGCCGACGGCCCCGACGAAGTGCATCGCAACCAGATCGGCAAGCTGGAGCTGGCCAAGCATTGACCGCTCGAGCCCCACCGCGATCAGCGTGTCCGTGCGCGCCGTTTCGCCGCCGCCGGCGGTTTCAGCAGCAAGGTGCCGCGGCAGCGCTGGGCGCCGCAGCGGCAGCACAGGGCTTCACGCGCCCGCCGGCTGATCGGCCCGACGAAGCTCAGGCGGTAATCGTAAGTCAGTTCTTCCCCAGCGCGTATCGTGCGCCTGGCGTGGATGAACACGCGACCGTCGTCGTATTCGATCGCTTCGCAGTTCGGTTCGCAGCCGTGGTTGATCCAGCGCGCCGCATTGCCGCGCACGCCTGCGTCGATGACGTTGCCATCGGAGAGCTCGAACAGCAGCGTATGGTAGGGGTCGGAAGGATCGCTCGGAGGACGCTCGCAGGCCATCTCCCAGCTCGAACGGGCGCCGCGGTACTCGACGATGCGGGCGCCCTTTCTTATCGTCCGGGTCGCGAATGCGCCGCGGCCGTGGGTGCGGGATGACCGGATCGTGTACAGACGTCGCGCGCGTCTCGCCGGCATCGTCAGCGTCGCGCAACCGGCGCGGCGGCGCCGATCCGACGCATCGGCGGCGGCCCGGCGACGCCCCTTCTCACAGGCCGAGCCAGGCGATCGCCTTCAGTTCGTCGTCGCGATTGGGAGGGACGAATCCCTGGTAACCGAGAGTGGTCAGCGCGTGCTTGCCGCCGTCGCTCTGCCCGAGCGTCGTCAGCACCGTGCGCACCTTCTCGTCGTCGTCGGCCGACAGCCTGGACGAGGCGATGAACTGCTTGATCGGTGTCGGGCGCGAGGTCAGCAGGATCTTGCCGCCTTTGGAGGTCCACGCTTTCGCCACCGACTTGGCGGCGGTAGCGCCGGCCTGCGCAAAACCGTACTCGACGTAAAAGGGCACGGCATCCTGATAGCGAGTCGTGATGATCTTAAGGTCGGTCGAGCCGAATTTCTGGTCGCGCAGCATTGCGCGCAACATGGCCGCGGTGATGGAATCCGGGTCGGGACTGACGACCGTGCGGCCCTTCAGATCCTCGAACTTGGTGTACGGCTGATCCTTGTTGATCAGGAGAAATACCGAGTAGTCGGTGAAGCCGGTCGTCCATGCGACCGAATGGTACTGCCCCGACTTGATCGCGGCGAGCGAGACATGCGCAGGATGGATGAACGACAAGTCGTATTCCTGCTTGGCAAGACCTTCGCGCAGGTCGTTGTACGGGCTCACCACCACCATGCGCACCGGTCGCTTCAGCGCCTTCGCTAAGAGATCCGATAACGGCTGGAATCGCGCCTGGATTTCCC
This sequence comes from Betaproteobacteria bacterium, assembly GCA_039933695.1. Taxonomy (GTDB): domain Bacteria; phylum Pseudomonadota; class Gammaproteobacteria; order Burkholderiales; family Casimicrobiaceae; genus PALSA-1003. Next base: position 5,558 of record JBDTNP010000202.1, read on the forward strand.
GGTTGGTCTGATAGTAGGTGACGCCCTCGGTGATCGAAAAGACGAAATCCGCGGCCGTTGCGCACGGTGCGATCAGCGCGAACGCCGCCACCAAGACCGACATCCTGCGCAAAATGTTCATACTCGTCATGCTTGGAGTCCCCTGATCGTCACGGGCCGCGCGCCTGTTTTCGGCGTGTCGCCTCGGCCCCAAAGCAGCATACGCCAAGCGCCTGATCGCTCGCTGTCATGACATCGTCATTGCCGGTCACAGCGAAGCCGACACGGAGCGGCGCTTTCCGACGCAACGCGTCACCCGATCGGCGCCGGCACCCCTGGAGCCGCCAGTTGCTCCACGGGTGCAACGATGCGCGACCGTCGTAAACATCCAAGCCTATGCAACTCCCGTTCCAGCGGGACAGAACACCTTGAACGCCATCCGCGATTACGCCACAATCGCCGATGCATCCGACGCGATATTCGAACGCATTCCCCGCTGCGCCGGCCGCGGCGTGATCGCGGTGACACATTGAACGCAAACCCGCCGTACCTTTCGATCGAAGCCCTGACAGTCTCGTACGGGGCGACGCGCGTGCTCGATCGCGTCAGCCTGGGCGTCGACCGCGGCGAGATGATCGCCCTGCTGGGCAGCTCCGGCTGCGGAAAGACGACGTTGTTGCGCGCGATCGCCGGATTCGTGCGTCCGGAATCGGGCACGATCCGGGTCGGCGGCAAGGACATCACCCATCTGCCCCCCGAAGCGCGCGGGACGGCGATGATGTTCCAGTCGTATGCGCTGTGGCCGCATATGACCGTCGCCGACAACATCGCCTACGGTTTGCGCATGC
>JBDTNP010000203.1:0-2065 GCA_039933695.1 Betaproteobacteria bacterium
CTCACCGCGGTAGTCGAGATCGCTCACGCCGCGGGAGCGCGCGTTGCCGTGGATTCGACCTGCGCGACGCCGGTGCTGACGCGGCCGATCGAGCTCGGCGCCGACATCGTCATGCACGCCGCGACCAAATATTTGAACGGCCATTCGGATGTCGTGGCCGGCGCGCTGGCCACCGCTCGCATCGACGAATTCTGGGAGCGCGTCAAGCGCGTTCGCGCGACGCTGGGCATGATCGCCGGACCGCTGGAAGCCTACTTGCTGATCCGCGGCATGCGCACGCTGCATCTGCGAGTTGCGCAGGCCTGCGCAAGCGCGATGGAGCTTTCGCGCCGGTTGCAGAAGCATCCGGCGGTGGCCGAAGTGCTCTATCCCGGGCTGCCGACGCATCCGGGCCATGCGATCGCGGCGCGCCAGATGCGCGACGGTTTCGGCGGCATGCTGTCGATACGCGTGCGCGGCGGCGAGTCGGCGGCGATCGCCGCGGCCGCCCATGTCCGCCTGTGGAAGCGCGCGACTTCGCTCGGCGGGATCGAGAGCCTGATCGAGCATCGCGCATCGATCGAAGGCGCCGGCTCGCCTTGTCCGTCCGATCTGCTGCGCCTGTCGACCGGCATCGAGGATGTCGACGACCTTTTCGGCGATCTCGACCGGTCCCTTAGCGCGGCGACCCGCCCGAGCTGAATCCGCGCCCGTCGATCGATGCCGGACGCCGAGCACCGGAGTATCCGCGGCGACCTAGTCGGAGGACTCGTCTCCGCGGGCGTCGCGATCCCGCTGGCGATGGGCTTCGGCATGTTTGCGTTCGTCTCGTTCGGCGACGAATACTTCGCCAGCGGCGCGCTTGCTGGGCTGATGACCGCGCTGGTCGTCGGCGTCGTCAACGTCCTGCTGGGCGACAAGTCCCCGACCCTTTACGCGCCGCGCATCGGCACGACGTTTTTCCTGGGCGTTCTGCTGTACGGTCTCGCGCATTCCGATGCGCCGGTCGTCCGTTCCGGCGGACTGCCGCTGACCCTGGCGGTGATCTTCTCGATCATCCTGCTGGGCGGCGTGTTCCAGCTTTTGTTCGGGTTGGTCAGGCTGGGCACGCTGATCAAGTTCACGCCGCACCCGGTGATGGCGGGGTTCCAGAATGCCGCGGCGATACTGCTGTTCCTGGTGCAGCTCGGCAACGTTTTCGGCTTCGATCAGAACATGCCGTTCGTCCAGGCGCTGCAGCACGTCGATCAAGCGAAGCCGTTGAGCGTGCTTATCGCGATGCTCGTCTTTGTTTCGATGTGGCAGGCGAGGGCGCTGCTGCCCCGCGTGCCTTCGCCGCTGGTCGGACTCGCGGTCGGCACGGTCGTCTATTACGCGATGATCGTCGGTGGCGCGCTCGCGCTCGCGCTGATCGCCTCGATCGATGCCTTGCTTTGCGCGCGACTGCTTGCGCGGCCGGGGGATCCCCGGGTCGACGGCGACCGACTGCTCGGCCGGCTGGGCGCAGGCAACGTGCTGGCCGCCTGCTTCGGCGGGATCACCAGCGGCCTGAATCCGGGGCCCACGCTGGTGAACCGCGCCTTCGGCGGCCGCACGCCGTTTTCGGTGCTGGTCAATGCGGCGGCGATCCTGCTGGCGATCGCGCTGCTGTTTCCGCTGATCGGCTACCTGCCGCGGGTCGCGCTATCCGCGGTGATCATGGTCATTGCCGTCCAGAACGTCGATCGATGGACGTTGCATACGATCCGCCGCGTCGCATCCGGATCGACGCCGTATCGGCGCCATCTGGTGCTCGAATTGGCCGTCGTCCTCGTCGTCGCGGCGCTTTCGGTGGTCGTCAACGTCGTGGTGGCCGTATTCCTCGGCGTAGCGATCGCCGTGCTGCTGTTCGCGGTGCGCATGAGCCGCTCGATCGTGCGGCGCAGCTATCGCGGCAGCGCCGTCCGCTCGCGCAAATCGCGGACGATCGAGCAGATGATCGCGTTGGAGCGTGCCAGCGGCAGCGTACTGGTCGTCGAGCTGCAGGGCGCGCTGTTCTTCGGCACCGCGGAGACGCTGGCCCGCGAGATCGCGGAGCAGCTGCAGC
>JBDTNP010000204.1:0-3780 GCA_039933695.1 Betaproteobacteria bacterium
CCAGCGCGCCGCCGCACAGCCCCGTGTTGCCTCCCTGTGGCACGATGGGTACCCGATGACCGGCGCAGCAACGCACGACGGCGGCGACTTCGTCGGTCGACCCCGGGCGGACCACTGCGCGCGTGCGGCCCCGATAGCGCTCTCGCCAGTCGGTAACGTACGACGCAACGTCTGCATCGGCGGTGAGAACATTGGTCTCACCGACGATCGACTTCAGCGAGACAAGCAGGGACGCGGCAGCGTCAAACATGTGGGGCATAATACTGGAAATCACGCCCGATCGTAGCGGGCGACCAGCAGGAGATCGACGATGCCGGATCAGCCCGCGATGCCTTTGACGCCGCAGGAAGCGATGGAATTCATGCAGCGCATGTGGAACCCGTTCGGCGTGCCGGTGCCCGGCTTTGCGCCGCCCGGCGCACCGGGCGCCGGCACTTCCGCGATTCCGTTTCCGAATCCCGCGGCGATGATCGCAACGCTGGATCCCGCCGAGATCGACAAGAAAATCGCCGAGTTGCGCGTCATCGAAAACTGGCTCGCGATGAGCCAGAATTTCATGCAGATGAGCATCAAGACGATGGAGCTGCAGAAGGCCTCGCTCGAGGCGATGCGAGCCGCGACCGCGCCGGCGAAGCCTGCAAAGAAGAAATCCGGGACTTGACTGGAAGGAGTATCGATGGGCATCACGCTGTATTACGGATCGGGCTCGCCTTATGCCTGGCGCGCCCAGCTCGCACTCGAGCACAAGGCGTTGGCGTACGACCTCAAGGTCATTTCGTTCGCGGCGGGCGACACGCGCAAGCCCGAATTTCTGGCGCTCAATCCGCGGCATCGCGTGCCGGTGCTGGTCGAAGACGATTTCGTCCTGTACGAGTCGAGCGCCATCGTCGAATATCTCGACGAAGCCTACCCCGGCCGCGGCGCGCCGCTGTTCCCCGGCGACGCCAGGACGCGGGCGATCATCCGACGCATGATCTGCGAGGTCGACGAGGATTTTGATGCGGCGCTGGACCCGCTGACGACGCAGGCGTTCAGCAAAAAGCCCGAGGAACGCGACCCCAAGGCGATCGCCGATGCGCGCAAGGCATTGGTCGAGGAGATGGCGATGTTCGCGCGGTCGATGCGCGGCGACTATCTTGCCGGCCCGTTGTCGGCCGCCGATTACGCGCTCTATACGTTGCTCGCTTTCGTCTGGCGGTCGCAGATCAAGCTTCCCGATCTCGACGCTGACAGCATGTTGACCCCGCCGCTTGCCCGATGGAAGGCACGGATCGAGGCGCTGCCCTACTTCGAGAAGACGATTCCGCCGCATTGGCGGAATTCCTAGCCGAACGCGACTTACGCACCCAGCCACGCTGCCCGGCGGGCCGCGGCCTCCGGCCCGACCGTTTCGGCCAGCGTCAGCCAGCAGGTATCGATCCTGGCCGCGGCGAGCTCGACCGAAAAGCGCATCAGCTCGTCGCGCCGGAACGCATGGATCTCGACGACGTCGCCGGGATTCCTCGTCCGGACAAGGCGATCGAGTCCGTCGGAGGTTGCTCGCAGGCCGTCGATCGCAGCGATCGCGTCGCCCGATGCGAGGCCCGCGAGGGCTGCCGGGCCGTCCGGCGCGAGATGCTTGAGGCGGAGGTCCGCGCCCGCTGCCAAGGTCGCCCCAAGCCAGACGCGTGGCGCCGGGTCCTTGCCCGGCGCGCCGCCCCTGTCCTTCGCGTTCGCGGCGGGCCTTAGGTTCCAGCCGATGCCGAATTCCCGAAGCAGCGAAGCCAGCGGCAGCTCGACGGTGCCGTGCACATAGTCGCGGAAGAACGCGTGCAGATCGAGCCCGGAAAGCTCGACCGCGAGCGTCTGGACGCCGTCCTCCGGCACGCCGACACCGGTCTGGCCGTGGCGCTGCCATAGCGCTCGCATGACGTCGTCGAGCGTAGTCGCGCTGCGCAGGCGGAGCTCGAGATCAAGGGCAAGCGCAACCAGTGCGCCCTTGACGTAGTAGCTGACGATCGCATTCGGCGCGTTCTCGTCCTGGCGATAGTATTTGATCCAGGCGTCGAAGCTCGATTCGGCAACGCTTTGCCTTTCCCGCCCCGGCGTGCGCAGCAGCGCGCTGATCTGGCGACCGACGAGCTCCAGGTAGTCGCCGACGCCCATCACCTTGCTGCGCACCAGCATCAGATCGTCGTAGTAGGACGTTATCCCTTCGAACGCCCACAGCTGGGTGGTGAAATTCTCGCGGGTCAGGTCGTACGGCACGAAAGCGGCCGGCTTGATGCGCTTGACGTTCCAGGTATGGAAATACTCGTGGCTCGCCAGTCCCAGCAGCGACCGGTAATCGTCGCTGACGCCGGCCGCGCCCGGCTGCGGCAGACCGTCGCGTTTGGCGACCAGGCTCGTACTGGCGCGATGCTCGAGCCCGCCATAACCTTCGTCCACCAGCAGCAGCTGGAACAGGTAGGCGTCGACCGGCGCGCGGCTGCCCGGCGCACCGCCGAACAGGTCGACTTGCGCCTGGCACACGCGGGCCAGATCGTGCGCTAGCCGCGCGCCGTCGGCACGGTGCCGCCCCGTGATCGCAACAGTGTGGGGAACCGCGCCAGCTTCGAAGGTGACGATGTCGAACCGCCCCATCTCGACCGGGTGGTCGATCAACTCGTCATAATTGCTCGCGCGATAACGGCCGAAGGCGAAAGGCTCGGCGCCATGGCGCGGCATCGCGGTCGCCACGCGCCAGTCGCGATAGGCTTCGCCCGCGGGCGGCAGGATTTCGAGCTCGCACGGGCGGTCTTCGCGGCCCACCGGCCAGACGAAGACGCTCGGCCCGTTGAAGAACGCGCGCGTCGGGTCCACGTACGCGGCGCGCACCGAAAGATCGAAGGCATAGACCGCGGCGGCGAGCGTCAGTGCGCCGCTGCAGCGATCGGCCAGCCAGACGTCCTTGCCAACCTTGCGCACCACGACCGGCAGGCCTTCGCACTCGGCGTGTACCGAGACGAAATGCCGGGCGAACTCGCGGATCAGATAACTGCCGGGCGACCAGGCGGGCAGGCGAAAGGCTTGTCCGGCGGGGTCGGGATCGGCGACAGTGCAGCAGACCTCGAACAGATGCGCGTTCGGATCGGACGCGACGATCCGATAGCGGGTCGGCGTCATCCGCGACGACTTACAGCGGATGCGTCTTCAGGACTGAACGGGCTTGCGCGGCGCGACCGCCGTCTTGGCCTTTCGACCGGGCGCCGCCGGCGGGACGTAGCCCGACATGCGATACACCCATCCTTCGATTCGCTTGCCGTTTTCGAAACGAACCAGGCTGCAGGCGATCAGGGCTCCGGTCGACGCCAGGCCGGCTGCACCCGTGCGAACTGCGGCCAGCGGCATGCCGGTTTCCTTGGCGATCTCCGAATCGAGTCGCTGACCGTGCTTTTTCAGGCATTGCAGGATTTGAGTCACGATTGGCATCCCCAGAAAACCAATAATTATATCAGACTGCGGACGGGCGTGCGCCGGTTCCCGCGGTCGTAGATCCGGCTTCTGCCGTGGGGGTGGCCGCGCATGGCGCCCTCGGCACGAATCGAACGTGCGACCCCCTTCTTAGGAGGAAGGTGCTCTATCCACTGAGCTACGAGGGCGAGGCGCTCGAATTCTACCCGAACGCATCGGCAGGCCTCCGTCCAAGGCTGCTGCGCGGCACCGCCTATAATGCGTTGAATTCAATACGACGATCGCATGAGCACTTCCTCATCCACGCCGCCGCACCCGCCGGTCGTGCGCACGCTGCGACGGCTGGGC
>JBDTNP010000205.1:0-2035 GCA_039933695.1 Betaproteobacteria bacterium
ATACGACAGGACGCGGATCCTCGCATATTCGGCCAAATACGCGTCGGGCTTCTATGGGCCGTTTCGCGATGCCGTCGGATCGAGCGGCGCCTTGGGCAGCGGCAACAAATATACCTATCAGATGGACCCGGCCAACGGCGACGAAGCGCTGTGGGAAGTCTATCTGGACCTGCAGGAGGGCGCCGACATGGTAATGGTCAAGCCGGGACTTCCGTATCTGGATATCGTGCGCCGGGTCAAGGACGCATTCGGCGTGCCGACCGCCGTCTACCAGGTCAGCGGCGAGTACGCGATGCTGAAGGCGGCCGCGGCCAATGGCTGGCTCGACGAGCGCACTTGCGCGATGGAGGCGCTGATCGCGTTCAAGCGCGCCGGCGCCGATGCGATCCTGACCTACTACGCGCTGACCGCGGCGGCTTGGCTCAAGGAATAATCAGGACGCCGGATCCGCTGCGCTAGCGGCGTTCGCCAACAGCGACTTCAGGTCGGACAGCGACAGCCGTTCCTCGTCGTTGCGACGCGGGCGGTTGCGGCGCTGCTGCGGCGAGACTATATCGAGGCGCACCGCGGCCGCGCCGCGCCCGGCGTTGAGACGCGCGCCCGGCGCGGTCCCGCCCGGCGGCGCCGCGGCAGTGTATTCGATGCCGGCATTGATCAGGCCGAGCTCCACGGCCTTCGGATCCTCGGCCTCGAGCTCGAGCCTCACATCGCTGTGCGCGGTCGCCCAGCCCGCCGCGACGCCGCCGACCAGCAGCGGTCGCCAGGGCGAAAGGCGCTCCATCCACTCGAGGGCAATCATGCGCTGGGCGCGCAACGAAGCCGCCTGAGCCTGCGGCTGGAAGAGACTGTTGTAATCGCGCAACGCCTGCTCGATCTCTTCGTTGCCCGGCAGCGGTTCACGATCGCTCAAGCCGAGCTCGCGGCAGGCCTTGCGCTTCGCGGCCGCCCAGTCGGACAGCCCGTGCTCGGCGATCAGCCGCGCGGCCGCCTGGGCAATCCGAACGCGGTTGCGAAGGCCATGCGACGATGCGGCGTGCGATGCCACCTGTCTAGAAAAGCTGATTGCGCACATCGGGCGGCGCGCGCCCGCCGTCGGTCGCCAGCGCATCGTCGCGCTTGCGCGGCATGAACTCCGAGAAAAAATACTCGGAGATTCCGCCGCGGTCATCGCTTTCACGCAGCCCGGAATCCGCATTGACCCGCGCGACGACGACGCCTTCCGGCTGCTTGAGCGGCGTTTCGGGCACGCCCTTCAGCGCCTTCGCCATGAACGCCATCCAGATCGGCAACGCCGCAACCGCGCCGGTCTCGTTGTTGCCGAGCGTGCGAGGCTGATCGAATCCGATCCAGGCGACGGCCACCGTCGACGAATTGAAGCCGCAGAACCATGCGTCGATGCTGTCGTTGGTCGTCCCCGTCTTGCCGGCGAGGTCTTTCCGGCCAAGCTGGTTGGCGCGCGCGCCGGTGCCGCCGCGGATGACGTCGCGCAGCATCGTGGTCATGATGAAGGCGTTGCGCGGATCGATCGCCGGCTCGGCGTTGACGCCCGCGACGGCGGGCGTCGCCTTCGACAGCACATTGCCGCGGCCGTCGACCACGTGGTCGATCAGGTAGGGAGTCACCCGATAGCCGCCGTTGGCGAATACCGCATACGCTGCGACCATCTGCAGCGGCGTCGCGGCCCCGGCGCCCAGCGCCATCGTCAAATACGCCGGATGCATCTTCGGATCGAACCCGAAGCGCGCGATATAGTCCTGCGCATATTGCGGCCCGATCGCCTGCATCACGCGCACCGTGACCAGATTCTTCGACTTCATCAGCGCGGTGCGCAACCGCATCGGACCGTCGAAGGTGCCGTCGTAATTCTTCGGCTCCCAGGGGGCGCCGCCCGTCTGCGCCGCGTCGAAGTAGAGCGGTGCGTCGTTGACTACGGTCGCGGGGCTGAAGCCCTTTTCCAGCGCGGCCGAGTAGATGAACGGCTTGAAGCTTGACCCGGGCTGGCGGTATGCCTGGGTCACGTGGTTGAACTTATTGC
>JBDTNP010000206.1:0-3273 GCA_039933695.1 Betaproteobacteria bacterium
GTTGGCGGACACGCCGCCGTCCTGGAAGTCCTCGACCTGCTGCAACACCGGGTCCGGCGCGCGCGAAGCGAACACGTCGCCGGGCAGCAGCAGCACCGGCAGGCGGTTGACATGCGCCAGCGCCGCGGCGGTGACCATGTTGGTCGCGCCGGGGCCGATCGACGTCGTGCAGGCCATCATCCGCCGGCGCATGCTGGCCTTGGCGTAGGCGATCGCTGCATGCGCCATCGCCTGCTCGTTGTGAGCGCGGAAGGTCGGCAGGGTGTCGCGATGACGATAGAGCGCCTCGCCGATGCCGGCCACGTTGCCGTGGCCGAAGATCGCGAACACGCCGCCGAACAGCGGACGAACGCCGGAACCGGTGTCGGCCGAGAGCGCCGCGAGGTAGCGCACCAGCGCCTGCGCCGTGGTCAGCCGGATCGTGCCGCTCATGCCGCAGCCACTTTCATGCCCTTCGCTGCTTCGCGGCTATCACCGCGCGCGACGCGCCACGCGCGTATCAGCGCCTCGAAATTCGCGCGCACCGCGCGCACCAGCGCCGCATCGTCGATGTCGCCGGCCAGCCACTTGCGGCTGGGCTCGTGGAAGATGGTGCGGCCGACGGCGAAGCCGCGGCAGGTCCGGCTCTCGCGCGCCTCGGCGAATCCGGCAGCGAGCGCATCGGCGTCCGCAGCCTGTCCGAGCAGCAGCACGCCCCGGCAATACGGATCGCGCTCTTCGATCAGCGCATCGATCGCCGCCCACTCGGCGGCGGCCATCGGCTCGAGCTTCCACCATTCCGGATAGATTTCCAGGTTGTACAGGCGCTCGATCGCGCGGACGACGGTATCGGCGGCGCGCGGCAGCCCGGGCGGCGGAATGATCTCGAGCAAGAGCTCGTGGCCGCTGGCCTGCACCGCGTCGTACAGCGCGCGAACCTGCGCTTCCTGCTCAAGGCGGTTGTCGACGTCGTCATCGGGATGGAACCTCACCAGGCATTTGACGACATGCTCCCGCGGCCACGCGATGAGGTTTGTCCCGACCGAGCGGCCGCGATCGAACACCAGCGGGTTCGACCCCGGCAGCTCGACCGGCCTGCCTATCCACCAGCCCCGTCCGGTGGCGGCGTTCAGCGCATCCTGTCCGTAGCGATCGTCGCACAGCATGCCGATAGATCCGGCGAGTCCGAGCGCGGCTTCGGTCTGTCCGACGGCTTCGACAAAAAGCTTCTTGAGCTTCGGCACCCGCGCTTCGGCGGCGCCCGCTTCCTGCGCGAGATCGAAGAACTGGTTGCGATGGTCGAACGCAAACGCAAACACCGGGTCGTGGACCGGGCGCGGCGCGGTGACACGATGCAGCCGGGTCAGCTTTGCGTCCTGATCGGGTCGCGGGATCTGCGCGGCGTTGGCGAGAAAATAATCGAGCTCGACGCGCGTCGGCATCGCCGGCGCGCAGCCATGGCGCGAAACGACCAGCGCGCCGCATGCGTTGGCGTAGCGGCAGCAGGCATCGTAGTCCTCGCCGCGGACCCAGCCCGACAGGAATCCCGCCGAGAACGCATCGCCGGCGCCGAGCACGTTGAGCACCTCGACGTCGACGCCGCGGCCGTTGAACGCGTCGTCGAGCGAGCACGGTATCGCGCCGTCGATCACCGCGCAGCCCAGCGGCCCGCGCTTGACCAGCAGCACCCCGGGCGTGACCCGGCGCACCGCCTTCAACGATTCGATGATGTCGTTGCTGCCGCCGGCGATATTGAATTCCTCGATCGTGCCGACGACGAGATCGATCTTCGGCAGGATCCGTTGCAGGTGCGCGGTCACGGTGTCGGAGCGCACATACCGCGTCGCGCCGTCGCCGCGCGAGGTAAGTCCCCAGAGGACCGGACGGTAGTCGATGTCGAGGATCGTGCGCACGCCGTTGTTCCGCGCGCGATCGAGCGCGAGATTGCTGATGCGATCGACGTGCGCGGTCGAAAAGTGGGTGCCGGTGATCAACAGCGCCTTGCTCTGCGCGATGAAGGCCTCGTCGACATCGGCCTCGGCGATCGCCATGTCGGCGCAGTTCTCGCGCAGGAAGATCAGAGGGAACGTATCCTTGTCCTCGATGCCCAGAACGACCGCGCCGGTAAGGCGCGACGGATCGATGCCCACATGGCTGACGTCGCATCCTTCGCGCGCTATCGTCTCGACCAGGAAACGGCCGAGACCGTCGTCGCCGACGCGCGAGATCAGCGCGGCCTTGAGACCCAGTCGCGCACAGCCGAAAGCGGTGTTGGCCGACGAGCCGCCCAGGTACTTGGCGAAGCTGGTGACGTCCTCGAGGCGGGCGCCGATCTGCTGCGCATAGAAGTCGACCGCAAACCGCCCGAGGCAAATGACGTCGAACCGGCGCTCGGCGACGAAAGGCGTGGCGTTTCGCATCGGGACGGTGCAGCTCGTGGTACGGAGAAGCGGAGCGCGATTGTCGCGTATCCGTGGTGGCAATTCAAGTTTCGTCGCGACGCGGTTTTGGAATATCGTTTGCCTCCTGCCGCGCCGCGAAGCGAACGGAATGACGCCGCACCGGTCGAATGGATGAAGCGTGCCCCGTTCCGGTCGATGCCCGCGTACACGGCGCGCCGAGAAAGGATGCCGTCATGCCGTTGACCGCCCGCTATGCGGCCGCGCAGCAGATTGCGCTGAAGGCCGGCGAGCTCGCCCGCGACCTGTTCGCCAAGCGCGATTCGCTGATCGTCGAGAACAAGGGTGCGCAGAATTTCGTCAGTCGCGCCGATCGCGCGATCGAGGATTTCATCGCCAGCAAGCTCGCCGCGGCGTTTCCGGGCGATGCCTTTCTCGGCGAGGAATCGGCGTCATCGTTCCGCGACGCGCCCGAGCACATATGGGTCGTCGATCCGATCGACGGCACGCACAATTTCCTGCGCGGCCTGCGCTACTACTGCGTGTCGATCGCGTACGTCGAGGCGGGAAAGACCGAGCTGGGCGTCGTCTACGATCCCGAGCATGACGAGATGTTCCACGCGCGGCGTGGCGAAGGCGCCTGGCGCCGCCACGCCGGCGACCAGCGCCGGATTGCGGTCAGCGATTGCACGGCGCTGAAGGATGCGCTGGTCGCGATCGGACACCACGACCGTTTTGTCGAGCCGCGCTATCTTGCGCTGCGGCACGCGCTGATGGATGCCGGTGCGGCGACGCGCAATCTGGGCGCCGGCGCCCTGCAGCTCGCGCACGTCGCCGCCGGCCGGCTAGACGGCTTTGTCGAGTTGTCGCTGAATGCGTGGGATGCGCTCGCGGG
>JBDTNP010000207.1:0-3206 GCA_039933695.1 Betaproteobacteria bacterium
CGCGCACTTCGTCGCGATCACCAGCAACGACGAGGCGGCGCGCGCGTTCGGCGTCGCCGGCGCCGACATCCTCCCGATCTGGGATTGGGTCGGCGGCCGCTATTCGCTCTGGTCGCCGGTCGGACTGCCGATCGCGATTCGCTGCGGCTGGGACAGCTTTGCGGAGCTCCTCGCTGGCGCGGCAAGCATCGACCGCCATTTTCGCGACACGCCGCTCGAACGCAATCTGCCGGTGCTGCTGGCGCTGGTCGATTTCTGGAATGCGCGCGTGCTGGGCTTCCCGCAACGCATCGTTGCGCCGTACGCCGAGGCGCTGAAGCTGTTGCCGAGCTATCTGCAGCAGCTGACGCTGGAAAGCAACGGCAAGTCGGTGCTGCGCGACGGATCGCCGGTCGACGGTCCGACGGCGCCGGCGCTCTGGGGCGGTCCCGGCACCGACGGCCAGCACGCCTACTTCCAGTGGCTGCACCAGGGCACGTCGGCGGCAGCCGTCGAGTTCATCGTGCCCGTCCGCGCCGCCCATCCGCTCGGCGAGCAGCAGGCGCTGCTCGTCGCGAATGCGCTCGCGCAGGCACAGGCGCTGATGCGCGGCAAGTCGCTCGACGAAGCGCGAGCGGAAGTCGCGCGCGCGGCGAAGGGTGCCGCGTCAGCGACGGCTGACGCCTTTGCCGCCAGCCGCGTCTGTCCCGGCAACCGTCCGTCGACGACGCTGCTGCTGCCTGAGCTCAATGCGCGGCGGCTGGGTCAGCTGATCGCTCTATTCGAACACCGCACCTTTGTCGAAGGCGTGCTGCTGGGCATCAATTCGTTCGACCAATGGGGCGTCGAGCTGGGCAAGGCGCTCGCGGCTCCGCTGTTCAGCGCGCTGAAGAACGGCGTCGAGCCGACCGGCGCCGATGCCTCGACTCTCGGCCTGGCCGCGCACATCAACGCGCTGAATCGCCCGCGTTAGGATCGCCCGCGGACGGCGTCTTATGGGCCGGCGTCTTATCGGCCGGCGTCTTATCGGCCGGCGTCTTATCGGCCGGCGTCGCGCCGGGACGAGCCGACTCGGTGGAGGCCGCCGCGCCGCGCGCCGCAACCAGGGCCTGCGCGAGCTGCCACACCGCCGTCGCATACAGCCTGCTGCGGTTGTACCGCGTCAGCACATACCAGTTGCCGAAGACCAGCCAATAACTGGGTCCCTCGGCTTCCTCGAGCATCAGCAAGCCGACGGGGTCGGCACCGGGGTCGGCGGGCAAGGCATCGGCGCCGACGCCGTCGCGCGCCCAGGCGTCGAGCGGCCGCCGCTCGCTGACGCCGCCGTCGAGCTTACCCAGCACGGCCTCGCTTGCGGACGGATCGACCCGCGCGGCGGTGAGGACCGGCGCGCCCGGCTGCCAATCGTGCCGCGCGAGATAATTGCCGACGCTGCCGATCGCGTCGGACGGTTCGTCCGACAGATCGATCCGGCCATCGCCATCGTAGTCGACGGCATAGGCCCGGACGCTGCCGGGCATGAATTGCGGCAGGCCCGATGCTCCGGCGTACGAACCTCTGGGCATCAGCGGTGAAATGTTCTGATCTCGCGCGAGCAGAAGGAACTGCTTGAGCTCGTTCCTGAAGAAATCGCTGCGGCGCGGATAATCGAAGGCGAGCGTCGTCAGCGCGTCGAACACCCGGTAACTGCCGGTGTTGCGGCCATAGAACGTTTCGACGCCGATGATCGCGACGATCACTTCGGCCGGAACGCCGAATTCGCTTTGCGCGCGTGCCAGCGTCGCCGCATTGGCCCGCCAGAACTCGAGCCCCCCGTCGATGCGCTCGCGGCTCAGGAATTGCGGCGCGTATTCGTACCATTTCGGCGGTGAGAGCACCGGCCGCGACATCGCCGCGACGATTCGCGGCTGATAGCGCGCATGCGCGAACAGATGGGCGAGGTCGCGGCGAGCGAATCCGTGTTCGGCCACGAGCTCCGCGATGAAGGCCCGCGTTTCAGGGCGTTGATCGTAGCGCAGCGCCGCGGCGGCCTCGGCCGCCGCGGCGACCGACGCCGTCGCGGCGAGCATCGCCAGTGAGACCGGTAAGCACCGGAGAGCGCGGCGCGCCGTTGCGGCGAGCCTCGCGATGGCCCGCCGCGCGCGCGGCGTACGCGCGTGGGTGCCGGCTCGCTCGGGAAACAGGATCATGCGCGGCGAATGTTATCATCCGCGCGCCGTCAGCTTCGCACTCCTCGTCGGGCGTTTTCGACAGACTTTCACCGATGCTCTATCCGCTGTTTCGACCGCTGCTGTTCACGCTCGATCCCGAGACCGCGCACCACGTCGCGTTCGCGGCGCTCGATGCCGCCGTGGCCAGCGGTGCCGCGCAACTGACGGCGCCCCGTGTGGCGGCGTCACCGGTCATGGCGATGGGTCTCGACTTTCCCAATCGCGTCGGACTGGCGGCGGGCCTGGACAAGAACGCCGCGCACATCGACGGCCTGGCAACGCTCGGGTTCGGATTCATCGAATGCGGCACGGTCACGCCGCGCCCGCAGCCGGGCAACCCGAGGCCGCGCCTGTTCCGGCTGCCCGAGGCCCAGGCGCTGATCAACCGGATGGGCTTCAACAATGATGGCGTCGACCGCTTTCTGGACAACGTCGCACGCTCTCGCTTCGCCGCCAAGCGCGGCGGTATCCTGGGGTTGAACATAGGCCGCAATTTCGACACGCCCAACGAGCGCGCCATCGACGACTACCTCGCGTGCCTGTCCGCCGTCTACCGCGACGCGAGCTATGTGACGGTCAACATTTCCTCGCCGAACACCTCCGGCCTGCGCGAGCTGCAGGATGTCGCGGCGCTGCAACCACTGCTGGCGGCGCTGAAGGCCGAGCAGGCGAAGCTCTCGCAAAAGCACGGCAAGTACACGCCGCTGGTGGTCAAGATCGCGCCCGATCTGCCGGCGCCCGACATCGCGCGGATCGCGCGGACGCTGGTCGAGCAGCGCATCGACGGCGTCATCGCGACCAACACGACCATCGACCGCGGCGCGGTCGGCGCCTTGCCGCACGGCGGCGAGGCCGGCGGGCTCTCCGGCGCCCCGCTGCGAGAAAAATCGACAGCGGCGGTTCGCGCGCTGGCGCACGCGCTCGACGGCGCGATGCCCATTATCGGCGTCGGCGGCATCATGTCGGGTGAGGACGCCCGGGAGAAAATCGCGGCGGGCGCGACGCTGGTGCAGATCT
>JBDTNP010000208.1:0-3088 GCA_039933695.1 Betaproteobacteria bacterium
CGGGCCTGCTGCTGGTCGAGGAAGCTGGAGGCTACGTCGCCCCGTTTCCGGGGCCGGAGCGCTGGCGCGATCCTGCCCCGGTGCTGGGCTGCACGCGCGGCATCTCCGGCGCGCTTCAGACCATGGCCGGCGCCTGGTAGCCATAGCCACGACGCCGGCCATGCGGACCGGCGCCGCGACGGCACCCGGGCTTACTGCTTTTTCACTTTGGCGAAGTCGCCGGCAAAGACGCTGGCGAACGAGTCCGGTTTCAGGTATTTGCGCAGCGCTGCGTTGACCGCCGGCGCATCGAGGCTTTCGAGCGCGGCATCGAGCTTTGCCGAATAGTCGAACGTGCGGCCGACAAAGGACTGCTCGGTCAGCGCCGCGGCGAGCGTCGCATCCTGGCTGCGCGCCAGCCGTCGCTGCTGCAGCAGGGCGCGCTTGGCGTCGGCAACCTCCTCGGTCCCGAAGCCCTCGCGCTGCGCGCGTTCGACCTCGTCCTGCACGGCGCGGCGCAGGCGCTCGAGATTCTCCGGCGCGAATATCGCCGAGATCGATATCGTGGTGTTCGGCTCCCAGCTGCTCGCGTGCATCGAGCTGCTGATGCCGTAGCTCAAGCCCTCTTTCTGCCGGACGCGATTCCACAAGCGCGCATTGGTCGAGCCGCCGAGAATGTAGTTGGCGAGCATCAATGCCGCGTAGTCGGGATCCTTGTCGCTGAGCGCGAATGCGGTCTGACCGATCAGGAAGGCGTTCGCCTTGTCCGGCGTCTCGATCGGCATCGCCGCCGCGCGCTTGGTCACCAGCGGGTCCGGAACGCGCACATAGCGGCTCGGCGCCGACCAGGTACCGAACAGGCGCTTCAGCTGGTCCTTCACCGCGGCGACGTCGAAATCCCCGACGACGCTGATCTCGGCCGCGCTCGCGCCATAGAAGCTTCGGTGGAAATCCTGCAGCCGGTCGACACCCGGCGCTTTGATCTCGGCCAGCTCCTCGTCGAACGTCGGCGTGTAGCGATCGTCGCCTTTCGGGTACGGATTGTCGTAGCGCGCGAGCGTCCGCACGGCAATCGCGCGGGGGTCGGTGCGCGCCTGCTCGAGGCCGGCGGTCTGCGCGCGCTTCAGCGTATCGAGCTCGGCGGCGGGAAACGACGGATGCTGCAAGGCTTCGGCGAGCAGGTCGAGCGTCGGTGCGAGATTGGCGCGCACCGTCTGGCCGCGCGCGATCAGCGCCGTCTGCGCGCCGGTGATCGACAGGCTGGCGCGCATACGGTCCAGCGTATCGTTGATTTCCTGCCGATTGTGCTTCGACGTACCGCGCAGCAGCATGCTCCCGGTCAGCCTGGCCTCGCCCTCGCGGCCCTTGATCGACGCCTCGTCGCCGTAATGCATCGACACGTAGAAGTGCACGGTCGCGCCGCGGGTCTTTTTCGGCAGCAGCGCGACCTTCATGCCGTTGGCGAGCGCGAAGCGCTGCGCGCGCGCGTCGAGATTGGCCGGCGTCGCATCGAAGGTTTCACCGGCGGCGATCGCCGGATCGCCCTTGTAGTCCTTGACCATCGCCGCGATGTTGACGGTCGGCGGGGCCGGCGCGCGGTCGGGTTTGGCGTCGGGAATGAATTCGCCGACGGTCCGATTCGACGCCTTGAAATAGGCGCCGGCGACGCGATCGACGTCGGCCGGGGTCAGCGCGCGCCAGCGGTCGCGCTGCAGGAAAAACAGCCGCCAGTCGCCGGCCGCGATCGATCCCGAGAGCGCGATGCCCAGGCGCTGTGGATCGTTGATCGTCTCCTCGATCGATTTCAGCGCCTTGGCCCGAACGCGATCGATTTCCGATGCGCTGAACGGCTGCTTGGCCACATCCTCGATCACCTGCAGCATCGTCGTGCGGGCCGTCTCCAGCGACTCGTTTTCCGGCACCTGGGCGAGGAACATCGCGAATCCGGGATCGAAGCCGCTGTAAACGAAGTCGTCGACAGCGGCGGCTTTTTTGGCTTCGACCAGCGCCTTGTACAGCCGCCCGCCGGGACTGACGGTCATCGCGTCGACCGCGGCCGAGATCGCGACGGCGTCCGCATGCGCGCCGGGCACCGTGTGATACATCGCCGACAGCCATTGCGTATTGCCGACGCGGCGCAGCGTGACCTCGCGGGCGCCGTCCTGCACCGGCTCGTCGGTGTACAGCGCCGGCAGAACCCGCGCCGGCTTCGGTATCGGTCCGAAATACTTTGCCACCAAGGCGAGCGCGCGGTCCGGATCGAAAGCGCCGGCGATCGTCAGCACCGCGTTGTCCGGCTGGTAGTAGAGGCGATAGAAGGCTTGCAGGCGGCCGATGTCGACGCGCTCGACGTCGGTGCGCGCGCCTATCGTGTCCTTGCCGTAGTTGTGCCAGTCGAAGCCGGCGGCCGTCGTGCGCTGGATCAGCATGCGCACGGGACTGGTCTCGTTGCGCTCCATTTCGTTGCGCACGACCGTCATCTCGCTGTCCAGATCCTTGCGCAACACGGTCGAATTGACCATGCGGTCGGCTTCCATGCCCAGCGCCCAGTCGAGGCTCTCGTCGGATGCGGGGAAGGTCTCGAAGTAGTTGGTGCGGTCGTACCAGGTCGTGCCGTTGAACGCCATGCCGCGCTGCGCGAGGCCGGTCATCAGGTTGCCGCGCGTCTTCGTGCCTTTGAACACCATGTGCTCGAGCAGATGCGCCATGCCAGTTTCGCCGTAGTTCTCCATCCGCGAGCCGACCAGATAAGTGATGTTGACGGTGACCTTGGGCTGGCTGGCGTCGGGGAAGAGCAGCACCTTGAGGCCATTGGCGAGGTCGTATTCGCTGATGCCTTCGACCGAAGCGCCCGCGGTGACGCCGGCTGGAAGCGCGGCTCCGGCGGCCCCGGCGAAGCAGAGCAAGGCCGCGGCGAGCAGGCCGCGAACGAGCGATCGTGACGGCGATAACATGGGCAATTCCTTTGCAGCGGGCAGCGCGGGGTTGAGTATAGCGGCGGCGGGAGCGCCGGAAAGCGCCTTCGGCGACCGGATATGCTGCGGCCGGTGCTAGGACCGCCGCGCTCCGAAGGCGTTCACCGGCGGCCGCCGGCACCATGTTGACGTTT
>JBDTNP010000209.1:0-4072 GCA_039933695.1 Betaproteobacteria bacterium
CTGACCTCTTGCATGCCATGCAAGCGCTCTCCCAGCTGAGCTATAGCCCCACAGCGAACCGCGAATTATAAGGGCCGGTACCGCGTTTTGCAAACGCGAGCGCCCCGCCGTCGCTTGTCGGTGTCGCCGTCATTCGACAGCCGCTGCGGTCTTTTCGGATATTATCGGCGCGCCCCGCTCGCACCGCTTCGATGCCGCTACCTTCCCGCGATTACGCGCCCCGCCGACTGCTCGACGACCGGGTGGCGCTCGTCACCGGCGCGACCGGCGGACTGGGACGAGTGCTCTCTCTCGCGTGCGCGGCGCAAGGGGCGACCGTCGTGCTGCACGGACGCGTGGTGCGCAAGCTGGAAGCGCTCTATGACGACATCGTCAACGCCGGATACCCGGAGCCCACGATTCTTCCGCTCGACCTGGCGACGGCGCGGGCCGAGGATTTCGCCAACGTCGCGAGTGCGCTGCACGCGCAGCACGGGCGGATAGACGCGATCGTGCACACCGCCGTGCAGCTGGGCTCGCTCGGCCCGATCGAGCACCAGGCGTTCGATGCGTGGCTTTCGACACTGCGGGTCGATCTCCTGGCGCCGTTCGGGCTGACCCGCGCGCTGCTGCCGCTGCTGCGCGCCGCGCCGGAAGGCAGCGTGGTGTTCACCCTCGACACGCGGGGAGAGGACCCGAAGGCATTCTGGGGCGCCTATGCGGTCGCCAAGGCCGGTTTGTCTGCCCTGCTCGCGATCCTTGCCGACGAATGGGAAAACGCGCCGAATCTGCGGGTCAACGGCATCGTTCCCGGTCCGATGCGGTCGCCGCTGCGCGCGCAAACCCATCCGGGCGACGACATCACGCGCCTGCCTCTGCCGGAAGTCTTCGTGCCGCTTTTTCTGCACGTGCTGGCTGGCCAGCCGAAAGCCGAAAGCGGCAAGGTCATCGATGGCCAAGTGTGGTTGCGAGGCGCGCCGTCCTAGCGACGTAGTCATGCCTGGTCGCTTCCGCGATCACCGTGGCGCAGCAGCACGCGCAAGCGCCTGAGTTCATCCGCCGGCATCGTGTCCGGCCAGATCGCCAGCGGGCGCGAGCGCCGCGCGCCTTCGGGACGCAGCACCAGCGTCGTCAGCAGCGCGCCGACATAGCTTTCCGGCCGGACGATCGCTGCGATATGCCGGCCGAGCCGATCGGTGATCACGATGCGGCGATCGGCGGCAAGCTCGATGGACGCAATCGAACGGTTGATGCCGATCGCCGCGGTGGTCCGGAGCGACTGGATGCCGCAGGCGGCCGCGACCAGGACGCTGGCGGCTCGCAGCCATGGCTCTCCGGGCAGCAGCGCCAGCATCGCCGCAGTCGCGATCGTCGCCAGGGCAAGCAAGGTCGCGGCGATCCGCGATGATTGAAGCGTGATACGCAGGACCGGCGTCGATTTCACGTACCGATTGGGCGCGCGCGGCCGCATGCGGTCAATCGACCGAACGGCCGATGATCGACCGCCTCCCGTTGGACTTTGCGTCGCCTTTACTTGGCGACGAACATCCCGCGTCAGCGCGCCTTTTTGGCGAGCGCGAGCCAGGTTTCGACGACGGTGTCCGGATTGAGCGACATGCTTTCGATCTTCTGCTCGACCAGCCACTGCGCGAGATCGGGATGGTCGGACGGGCCCTGTCCGCAGATGCCGGCGTACTTCCCCGCCTTGCGGCAGGCGCTGATCGCCATCGCCAGCATCGCCTTGACCGCGTCGTCGCGCTCGTCGAAGGTCGTCGCGAGCGCACCGCCGGCATCGCGGTCGACCGCCAGCGTCAGTTGCGTCATGTCGTTCGAGCCGATCGAAAAGCCGTCGAAGTGCTCGAGAAAACGGTCGGCCAGAACCGCGTTCGACGGGATCTCGCACATCATGATGATGCGCAATCCGTTGCCGCCGCGCGCGAGCCCGTTCTTCGCCAGCAATGCGATCACCTGCTCCGCCTCTCCGACCGTGCGGACAAAGGGGATCATGACCTCGACATTGGTCAATCCCATATCGTCGCGCACGCGCTTGATCGCACGGCACTCGAGCTCGAAGCAATCGTAGAACTCCGGCGCGATGTAGCGTGACGCGCCCCGGAAGCCGAGCATCGGGTTTTCCTCGTGCGGCTCATAGCGCGCGCCGCCGATCAGGTTCGAATATTCGTTGGACTTGAAGTCGGAGAGCCGGACGATGACCTTCTTGGGTGCGAAGGCCGCCGCGATCGTGGCGACGCCTTCGACGATCTTGGCGACATAGAACTCGGTCGGACTTTCGTAGCCGGCGGTGCGCTCGGCGATCTGCGCCTTGATTTCCGGTGTTTGCGCGTCGAGCTCGATCAGCGCCTTCGGATGGACGCCTACGTTCTTGTTGATGATGAACTCGAGGCGCGCGAGGCCCACACCTTCGTTCGGCAGCCGGCTGAACTCGAATGCGAGCTCGGGGTTGCCGACGTTCATCATGATCTTGGTCGGAGACGGCGGCATGCGGTTGAGAGCGACTTCGACGACGTCGATCTTCAAAAGCCCATCGTAGACATGGCCAGTGTCGCCTTCGGCGCACGACACGGTCACTTGCTGCCCGTCGAACAGCACCTGCGTCGCATCGCCGCAGCCGACGACCGCCGGAATGCCGAGCTCGCGCGCGATGATCGCGGCATGGCAGGTCCGCCCGCCGCGATTGGTGATGATCGCCGCGGCGCGCTTCATCACCGGTTCCCAATCCGGGTCGGTCATGTCGGTGACGAGCACGTCGCCGGCAGCCACCTTATCCATTTCGGCCGACGACTTGACCAAGCGCACCGTCCCCTGCCCAATCTTCTGGCCGATCGCGCGCCCGCTCGCCAGGACCTTCGACTTCGACTCGAGCCGGTAGCGGCGCAGATTGTCGGCGCCCGACTGTTGCGACTTCACCGTCTCGGGCCGCGCTTGCAGGATGTAGAGCTTGCCGTCGACGCCGTCGCGGCCCCACTCGATATCCATCGCCTTGCCGTAGTGCCGCTCGATCGCCAGCGCGTGCCGGGCCAGCTGTTCGACCTCGGCGTCGGTGATCGAAAAGCGCAAGCGCTCGGCTGCCGGCACGTCGACGGTCGTCACCGACTCGCCCGCGCCCGCCTTGTCGGCGAAAACCATCTTGATCGCCTTTTCGCCGACGTTCTTGCGCAGGATCGCCGGCCGTCCAGCCGCGAGATTGGGCTTGTAGACGTAGAACTCGTCGGGATTCACCGCGCCCTGCACGACGGTCTCGCCCAGACCGTAAGAAGCGGTAATGAACACGACCTGATCGAAACCGGACTCGGTGTCCAGCGTGAACATCACGCCGGCGGCCCCCTTGTCGCTGCGTACCATGCGCTGTACGCCGACCGACAACGCCACCTCCGTGTCGGCGTAGCCC
This sequence comes from Betaproteobacteria bacterium, assembly GCA_039933695.1. Classification (GTDB taxonomy): domain Bacteria; phylum Pseudomonadota; class Gammaproteobacteria; order Burkholderiales; family Casimicrobiaceae; genus PALSA-1003. Next base: position 3,389 of record JBDTNP010000209.1, read on the forward strand.
CGGTGCGTGCGATAGGCGATGGCACGATCGGTGTAGAGCGAGGCAAAAACCTCTCTTATCGCATGAATAAGATTGTCGAAGCCACTGATATTAAGGAATGTTTCCTGCTGGCCCGCGAACGAGGCGTCGGGCATGTCCTCGGCGGTGGCCGAGGATCGGACGGCGACTGAAGCGCCTGGATTCTCTGCGGAGAGCCGCTGGTAGGCCGCGTCGATCTCGGTCTTCAGCGCGGCGGGAAGTGGCGCGGCCACGATCCAGCCCCGAATCTCGGCGCCGACGCCGGCGAGCTTCGCGACGTCGTTCACATCGAGGCCCGATAGCGCCTTCGCGATGCGTTCGCTCAACCCCGTTTGCGCCAGGAACTCGCGAAATGCCGAAGCGGTAGTCGCGAACCCGCCGGGGACCCGCACACCCTCGGCGCCGAGTTGCGCGATCATTTCGCCGAGCGATGCGTTCTTGCCGCCAACCTGCTCGATATCGCTCATGCGCAGGCGATCGAACCAGATCACCCGTTTTTGCTCTGCCATCTCCGGCGGTCCCCGTGATCGTTCGCGCCAGCATATGCCGGCGCTTCACAAGCCGCGATTCTAGCGTGCGCCGTCGACTCGACGAAAAAACAATCGCATGCGCGCCACCGCGCGGCCCGGAACTGCGGGCAGGAAATACGGGCTGGGAGAAACCATG
>JBDTNP010000210.1:0-3604 GCA_039933695.1 Betaproteobacteria bacterium
CCAAGGCGCGCATTTTCGCCGGCGCCGGCGAGCAGATCCTGAACCGCGACGACTTCCGCTCGCTCTCGATGCGCCTTCCCGGCCACATCGTGCAGACGTTCGGCGCGGGCGTTCCCGAAGCCGAGCTCGATTGGGGCCTGGTGCAGCGCAGCGGCGCGCCGTGGCTCGCGCGCGGCGGCGCGCTGCTGCTTGCCGCCAGCGACCTGGCTCTGGTCGGACGACACAACGCGCTCAATGCGCTCGCGGCGCTGGCGCTGATCTCTTCGGCGGCCAAGATAGACGGCAAGGTGCTCGCCGCGCTGGCCGAGTTTCGCGGCCTGCAGCACCGGATGGAACGCGTCGCCGAAATCGGCGGCGTCCTGTTCGTCAACGATTCGAAGGGCACGACGGTCGCCGCGACGCAGGCCGCGCTCGGGGGCCTGGGGCGGCCGGCGGTGCTGATCGCCGGCGGCGATGGCAAGGGCCAGGACTTCGCTGCGCTCAAAGCCGACGTCGTCAAATATTGCCGCGCGGTGATCCTGCTCGGTCGCGACGCGCCGGTGATTGCCGCGGCGCTGTCCGGCGTCGAGGCGGCGATCGAGTTCGCGCCGGCGCTCGAAGTGGCCGTCGCGCGCGCGATCGCGCGGGCGCGCCCCGGCGACGCGGTGCTGCTGTCGCCGGCCTGCGCCAGCCTCGACATGTTCCGCGATTACGTCGAGCGCGGCGATCGCTTCAAGGCGGCGGTGGCCGCGCACGAGCGCGAGGTTGCGCATGCCTAGGGACCCGGGCTTTCTTGGCGCGCTGCCGCGGCTGTCGTCGATCGCGGCGGCGCCGCGCGAGAGCCGGGCGCTGCCCGCCTGCGACGCGACGCTCGCCTGGTCGGCGCTGATGCTGCTGGCGCTCGGTCTGGTCATGGTCTATTCGGCATCGATCGCCACCGCGGAAGCGCTGGCCTACACCGGCTATCGGCCCTGGTATTTTCTGTTGCGGCACGCGGCATTCGTCGCGATCGGTCTCGCCGGCGCGCTGCTCGCGTTCCAGGTTCCGATCAAGATCTGGCAGAAGCTCGCGCCTTATCTGTTCATCGCCGGCGCGGCGCTGCTGATCGCCGTCCTGATTCCCGGCATCGGCAAGAGCGTCAACGGCAGCAAGCGCTGGCTTTCGCTGTACTTCGTCAACCTGCAGCCGTCCGAGCTGATGAAGCTCGCCGTCGTCCTCTATGCGGCAAGCTACGCAGTGCGCAAGGCGGCGTTCCTGCACGCCGAACAACCGCTGAAGCAGACGCTGCTCAAGGGATTTCTGCCGCTGCTCGCGGTGATGGTATTGGTCAGCGCCCTGTTGCTACACGAACCCGACTTCGGCGCTTGCGTGGTGATCGTCGCGATCGCGTTCGGCATTCTCTTCCTCGGCGGACTCGATTGGCGGCTCCTGATCGGTCTCGGTTTTTTGCTGCCGGTCACCTTGTGGATCCTGATCTGGATCGCACCCTACCGGCTGCAGCGCTTTGCCGGCTTCCTCGATCCGTGGGCGGATCCGCTCGGCAAGGGCTACCAGCTGTCGCATTCATTGATCGCCTTCGGCCGCGGCGAGTGGTTCGGCGTCGGGCTCGGTGCCAGCGTGGAAAAGCTGCTGTACCTGCCCGAAGCGCATACCGATTTCCTGCTCGCCGTCATTGCCGAGGAGCTGGGCTTCGTCGGCGTCGCGCTGGTGATCGGTCTATTCGCGTGGTTGCTGATACGCGCGTACGGGATCGGCCGGCAGGCGGCGCGCCTCGAGCGGCCATTCGCCTCGCTGGTCGCGCACGGCATCGGCCTGTGGATCGGCGTGCAGACCTTCATCAACGTCGGCGTCAACATGGGCGTGCTGCCGACCAAGGGTCTGACCTTGCCGCTGTTGTCGTTCGGCGGCAGCGGCATCGTCGCGAATTGCGTAGCGCTGGCGGTCCTGCTGCGAGCCGACTATGAAAATCGACGGCTGCTCCGAGGGTTCACCGTATGACCGGAACCGTGATGATCACCACCGGCGGCAGCGGAGGACACGCATTTCCCGGGCTTGCGGTTGCGGCACGGCTGCTCGCCAAAGGCTGGCACGTCTTCTGGCTGGGCACGCACGACGGCATCGAGTCGAGGCTTGTTCCCCAGCGCGGCATCGACTACGAGTCGATCCGCTTCGCCGGTGTGCGCGGCAAGGGATTCAAACGCCTGCTCCTCGGCCCGTTCGCCCTGCTGTCGGCATTCTGGCAGAGCCTCGCCATCATCCGGCGCCGGGCGCCCGACGTCGTGCTGGGGCTCGGCGGCTTCGTCTCGTTTCCGGGAGCGCTGATGGCCGTCGCGTGCAACCGGCCGCTGCTGATTCATGACGCGAACGCGGTCGCGGGGCTCGCCAATCGCATCCTCGCCTACGGCGCCGATCGCATCCTGCTCGGCTTTCCCGGCGCGCTCGGCAACAAGCACGCGGGAAAGGTCGAGTGGGTAGGCAATCCGCTGCGCGCGGAGATCGTCGCGGTTCCTCCGCCCGAGCTGCGGTTCGCCCGGAGGCACGGCACGATCTGCTTGCTGGTCGTCGGTGGGAGTCTCGGCGCCACCGCGTTGAACGAACGCGTGCCTGCCGCGCTCGCGCTGCTTGATCGCGAATCGCGCCCGCATGTCGTGCACCAGGCAGGCGAGCGCCACATCGACGCGCTGCGGCGCGCGTTCGAGGCGGCGGGCGTCGAGGCGGTCTGCCTGCCTTTCATCGACGACATCGCGCGCCAGTATGCCGATGCGGATCTGGTCATCTGCCGCGGCGGCGCATTGACGATTTCCGAGCTCGCCGCGGTCGGCGTCGCCAGCGTGATCGTGCCGCTGCCCGGGGCATTCGCCAACGAGCAATCGCACAACGGGCAATTCCTGGTCGACGCCGGCGCGGCGGTCATGCTCAAGCAGTCGGCGATGACCGCGCAGGGCCTGGCCGACCTGCTGCTTGCAATGAATCGCGGCCGCTTGCTGGCGATGGCGATCGCGGCGCGCCGGGTGGGGCGCACCGACGCCAGCGAGCGCGTCGCCGATGCCTGTATCGCACTGGCGCAAAGGCCGGCGGCATGAAGTTCAAGGTCAAGCGCGTGCACTTCGTCGGCATCGGCGGCGCCGGGATGAGCGGCATCGCCGAAGTGCTGCTGACGCAGGGTTACGAGGTCAGCGGATCGGACGTCGCGCTCACCGCGACGACGCGGCGCTTGAGCGAGCTCGGCGCGAAGATCGCGGCCGGACACGACGAGCGCAATGTCGCCGGCGCCGATGTGGTCGTCGTATCGACGGCAGTCGCCGCCGACAATCCCGAAGTCGTCGCGGCGCGCGAGGGCGGCGTGCCTGTCGTGCCGCGCGCGCTGATGCTGGCCGAGCTGATGCGGCTGAAGCAGGGCATCGCTGTCGCAGGCACGCACGGCAAGACGACGACGACCAGCCTGATCGCCAGCGTGCTGGCCGAAGGCGGACTCGATCCGACCTTCGTCATCGGCGGCCGATTGCTGTCTGCGGGTGTCAACGCACGCCTGGGCAAAGGCGACTTCCTGGTCGCGGAGGCCGACGAGTCTGACGCGTCGTTCCTGGTGCTGCAGCCGGCCGTCGCGGTCGTGACCAATATCGAC
>JBDTNP010000211.1:0-3337 GCA_039933695.1 Betaproteobacteria bacterium
GGCGCCGCGCCCGAGCGAAGTGTTGCCGCCGAATCCCGACGCGCGCGTCGCGCGCGCCGGGAGCGAGCGCTGGCTGGTCGTCAAGGCGAGCCCAGAGGCCGCCTGGACGACGTTGCGCGATTTCTGGATCAAGAACGGCTTTGTCCTCGCCGTCGAGCAACCGGCGCTGGGGATCATGGAAACCGACTGGGCCGAGAGTCGCGCCGACCAGCCGGAAGGTTTCCTGCAGCGGTTCGCGAACAAGTACGTCAGTTTCGCAACCGACACCTACAAACGCGACAAATTCCGCACGCGCATCGAGCGCGGAAGCGAGCCGGGCACGGTGGAGATCTATATCAGCCACCGCGGCTCCGAGCAGCGGCCGATGAAGATCGGCCAGGGCGGATCGCCGGAAGATTGGAATTGGACGCCATCGCCTCCGAACCCGCAGCTCGAAGCGGAATTCCTCGAAAGGCTGATGGTGGCGCTCGGCACGCCGGCGCCGGCGGCGGCGCAGGCGCTCGCGGCCGACAGTAAGGCGCCCGAGCGGGCGCGCATCGACAAGGGGACCGACGGCGTGCGGCTGGTCGTCGACGACACGTTCGACCGCGCATGGCGCCGCGTCGGACTGGCGCTCGACCGCACCGGGTTCACCGTCGTCGACCGCGATCGCTCGAAGGGTCTGTATTTCGTCCGCTACGCCAATCCCGACCTCGAGAAGAAAAAGCCCGAAGGGTGGCTGGCCGACACCTTGACCAAGATGCAGTTCTGGAAAACGGCGCCTCCGGACAAGCCTGAACAGTATCGCGTCGTCGTGACCCAGGCCGATCCACGCAGCGTAATTACCGTGCAGGATCCGAACGGAGTCGTCGACCGCACACCGAACAGCGAGAAAATTCTTGCGCTGCTCAAAGACCAGTTGAAGTAACCGCGGGAACAGGCCCTAGTGCGTTTCGCCTGTCTCGGCAGCGGCAGCGAAGGCAACGGCCTGCTGGTCGAATGCGGCGGCACGCGTGTGCTGATCGACTGCGGCTTCGGCATTCGCGACACCGTCGCGCGGCTCGCCCGGCTGGGCGTGGACGCGGAAAGCATCTCCGCGATCGTCGTCACCCATGAGCACAGCGACCACATCGGCGGCGTGGCGCCGTTCGCCGCGCGATACGGCACGCCGGTGTGGCTGACCTTCGGCACGCTGGCCACCGTCGCAGAGCGCTTTAGCGAGCTGCCGCGCGTCTACGGATTCGACAGCCATGACCATTTCGCGATCGACGCCATCGAAGTGCAACCGTTTCCCGTGCCGCACGATGCGCGCGAGCCGGTCCAGTTCGTCTGCTCCGACGGCCGGTGGCGGATCGGCGTGCTGACCGACCTGGGCGCCTCGACCGTGCACATCGAGGCAAGCCTTTCGGGTTGCGACGCGCTGGTGCTCGAATGCAACCACGACGTCGACATGCTGGCCAATGGCGATTACCCGTACCCGCTGAAGCAGCGCATCGCCGGCAAGCAGGGGCATCTGGACAACGGGGCCGCGGCGGCGCTGCTGGGACGGCTGGACAATTCCCGGCTCAAGCATCTGTTCGCCGCACACCTGAGCCAGCAGAACAACCGGCCCGACCTGGCCCGCGCGGCGCTGGCCGGCGTCCTCAACTGCGCGCCCGACTGGATCGGCATCGCCGACCAGCACGAAGGCTTCGCCTGGCGCGAATTCGTCTCCTAGGAGCGGAGCATGGAGAAACGCCAACAGCTGTACCGCGGCAAGGCAAAGACCGTGTATGCCACCGACGATCCGGCGCTGGTAATCATGCATTTCCGCGACGACACCAGCGCATTCGACGGGACCAAGGTCGCGCAGCTGCCGCAAAAAGGCGAGACCAACAACAAGATCAACGCATTCATCATGGGTAAGCTCGCCGAAGGCGGCGTCGCGACGCACTTCGTGCGGCTTCTGAACGAGCGCGACACCTTGGTGCGTGCGCTGAAGATGATTCCGGTCGAGTGCGTCGTGCGCAACGTCTGTGCCGGCTCGATGGCCAAGCGCTACGGCATCGCCGAAGGAACGCATCTGGCGGAGCCGATATTCGAGTTTTTCTATAAGAGCGACGCGTTGCACGACCCGTTGGTCAACGACGACCACATCCGCGTGCTTGGCTGGGCGAGCACGGACGAGATCGGACAGATGAAGGCGCTGACGCACAAGGTCAACGCGGTGCTGCAACCGCTATTCTCGCGGGCGGGAATCGACCTGGTCGACTACAAGCTCGAGTTCGGGCATGCGCTGGCCGAACCGGAAGGGCCGCTGCTGCTCGGTGACGAGTTCACGCCCGACGGCTGCAGACTCTGGGATCACGCCAGCCAGGAGAAAATGGACAAGGATCGCTTCCGGCGCGATCTGGGCGAAGTGATCGTCAAGTATCGCGAGGTGGCGCGGCGGATCGGCGCGCCGCTCTGACGCTTTCGCCACGCCGCGAAGTCGCGTGCGGACAAGAAAAAGCCGGCGCAAGCCGGCTTTTTGATTGCGGCTGAACCGAAAATTATTTCTTCGTGCCGTCCGACTTCGACTGGTCCGGCGACGGCGTCATGGTGCTGGCGGGCGGCGTCATCGCGGGCGCCATCGTGCTGGCCGGCGGCGGCGCAGCCGGAGCCTTCATCGAATCCATCGCAGCGGTACCCGCGGCCTTGGCTGCATCGGTCGCAGCAGCGCCTGCGTTCGCAGCGGCGTTACCCGCGTCCTTGGCCGCGGCTGCAGCCGCGTCGCTAGCTTCCTTCGCGGCGGCAGCCGCCTTGTCGGATGCTGCTTTGGCGTCAGCGGCCGCCTTGCCATTGTCGCCGCAAGCGTTCAGCGCGAGCGCCAACGCAGCGGCGAAGAATACCGATACAAGCTTGTTCATTGGGTTCCCCTACTCGTGGATGAAAAAATGGAAATTCAGCGGTCGAATATTCGGTGGCGAAAATCGGCTTCCGCAGACGGCCGATTCAAGCGTTTCGGCAGGGCGACGGAGGTGCAACCGACCCTGAAATGTTAGCACAAAGACGACGGGTTTACATGCCTCGAAGCGCGCGAGACGCGCTTTTGCGTCAGCACGGGCGGCGCTCAAAGGCCCAGCACGGTTCCGCTCAAGCCGGCTTCGCCGGTCGCCCAGATCTCGTCGAAGCGGCTGGCCAGCGGCTGCGTCTGCTCCGGCTGATCGATGCCCAGCACGGCGCGCGGCTGCTCGAAATGAAAGCGATGCAGATAATGTCTGCCATCGACAATCAGCAGAGGATCGGTCGCTACCTTTCCCTCCGGGCCGGTCTGATAGATCGTCAACGCGTGGCCATAGTTGCGCAGCAGGCCGAGCAAGTGCGGGCAAGCGCTCTG
>JBDTNP010000212.1:0-2695 GCA_039933695.1 Betaproteobacteria bacterium
CCAGCGTTTCCTTACGACGCCGTCGACCGGACTCCGGTTCGAGTGGACGTTGAACACGTTCATGAAGACGCTGATCTTGAGCGCGTCGCGCTCGAGATAAGGGTCGCGCGCGCGCTCGACCGACATCACCTTGCCGTCGGCGGGCGAGAGCACGGCATTCGGCTGTGCGGGCACGGCGCGCGGCGGATCGCGGAAGAACTGTACGACGAACGCGACTGCGAGCCACGCGAGGATCGCGAGAATCCACAGGCCGAAATACGACAGCACGATCGCCACCGCCGCGGCGATCGCGATGAACGGCCAGCCCTCGCGGGCGATGATCGGGTGCGGATAGTCGCTGTTCATCGCCGGCTGCTACTTCGCGGTGTCGTCGATCTGCCTGCCCAGCTCGTCGGCTTGCTTGCGCACCGTGTTCTCCACGCCGCGGGCGCGCTCGAGCGCATTGCGCGGCGTCGTCGTCGCGGCATCGACTTGGCCCGATGCATCGGGTGCCTGCACGCGAGCCGACGCCTTCGCCGCCGGCGTATCGGCCGGCGCCAGGAGGCCGTAGTGCTTGAGCGCCGTCTGCGCCAGCACCGCGACGATAACCAGCGCCAGCAGCAACACGACCAGGCCGACCCAGCCGCGCTGGCGCGGATGCGTCAGTTGCGGGACTGGTCGACCAGCTTGTTCTTGCGTATCCACGGCATCATTTCGCGCAGCTTGCCGCCGACCTGCTCGATCGGGTGCTCGCTCGTCATTCGCCGGCGCGACAGCAGCATAGGCGCGCCGGCCCGGCTCTCGAGGATGAAGTCCTTCGCGTATTCTCCGCTCTGGATCCGCGCCAGCGCGTCGCGCATCGCCTGCCTGGTTTCGGCGGTGATGATCTTCGGGCCGGTGACGTACTCGCCGTACTCGGCGTTGTTCGAGATCGAGTAATTCATCGTGCCGATGCCGCCTTCGTACATCAGGTCGACGATCAGCTTCAACTCGTGCAGGCATTCGAAGTAGGCCATCTCCGGCGCGTACCCGGCGTCGACCAGCGTTTCGAATCCCGCCTTGACCAGCTCGACGCAGCCGCCGCACAGCACCGCCTGCTCGCCGAACAGGTCGGTCTCGGTCTCTTCCTTGAATGACGTTTCGATGACGCCCGCACGCGCGCCGCCGATCGCCGCGGCGTACGAAAGCGCCAGGTCGCGCGCCTTGCGGCTGACGTCGCGATGCACGGCGATCAGCATCGGCGTCCCGCCGCCCTGCACGTAGGTCGAGCGCACCGTGTGCCCGGGCGCCTTCGGCGCGATCATGACGACGTCGAGGTCGACGCGCGGCTGCACCTGCCCGTAGTGGATGTTGAAGCCGTGCGCGAAGGCGAGTGTGCCGCCCCGCTTGATGTTCGGCTCGACCTCGTCGCGATAGACGGCGGCGATATGCTCGTCGGGCATCAGCATGATGACGAAGTCCGCGCCCTTGACGGCGTCGGCGACCGGGGCGACCTTGAGGCCGGCTTTTTTCACCTTGTCCCACGATGCGCCGCCCTTGCGCAAGCCGACGGTGACCTTGACTCCCGAGTCGTTCAGGTTCTGCGCATGCGCGTGACCCTGCGACCCGTAGCCGACGATCGCCACCTTCTTCCCTTTGATCAGCGACAGGTCCGCGTCCTTGTCGTAATAGACCTTCATCATTGCCCGACCCCTTTTCAAATCCGCAATATCCGTTCGCCGCGGCCTATCCCCGATGCACCGGTGCGCACCGTCTCCAGGATGACGCCCGGCTCGATTGCCTGCAGGAAGGCGTCGAGCTTCGAGCCGGTTCCGGTCAATTCGATCGTGTAGCTCTTGTCGGTCACGTCGAGGATGCTGCCGCGAAAGATTTCTGCCAGCCGCTTCATCTCATCGCGATCCTTGCCTGCGGCGCGCACCTTGACCAGCATCAGCTCGCGCTCGATATGGTTGCCATCGGAGAGATCGATGACCTTGACCACCTCGACCAGCTTGTTCAGCTGCTTGGTGATCTGCTCGATCACGTCGTCGGAGCCGGCGGTGACGATGGTCATGCGCGACATCGTCGCGTCCTCGGTCGGCGCCACCGTCAGCGATTCGATGTTGTAGCCGCGCGCCGAAAACAGGCCCGAGATTCGCGACAGCGCGCCCGCTTCGTTCTCGACCAGGATCGACAATATGTGTCTCATGGCGATGTCCTCACAGTTCCTCGGCGAGGATCATCTCGGTCAGGCCCTTGCCGCCGGGGACCATCGGAAAGACGTTCTCGGTCTGGTCGGTGATGAAGTCGAGGAAGACCAGGCGTTCCTTCTGCTTGAACGCGTCTTTCAGCGCTCCTTCGACGTCGCCGGGCTTCTCGATCTTCACGCCGGTATGCCCGTAGGCTTCAGCGAGCTTGACGAAGTCAGGCAGCGCATCCATGTACGATTCGGCGTAGCGGTTGCCGTAGAAGAACTGCTGCCACTGCCGCACCATCCCCATGTAACGGTTATTGAGGTTCACGATCTTGATCGGCAGATGGTATTGCTTGCAGGTCGACAGCTCCTGGATGCACATCTGGATCGACGCTTCGCCGGTCACGCAGACGACCGTCGCGCCCGGATTGACCAGCTGCACGCCCATCGCGGCAGGCAGGCCGAAACCCATCGTGCCGAGGCCGCCGGAATTGATCCAGCGCCGCGGCTTGTCGAACTTGTAGTATTGCGCCGCCCACATCT
>JBDTNP010000213.1:0-4806 GCA_039933695.1 Betaproteobacteria bacterium
GCTTTGCCAAGCGCGAGCAGACGCTGTTGGCTGCGGCCGAGCGACTGCAGCGGCTGTAGAAATATCCGCGACATACCCCTAGGCGCGCGGGCTCGCGCGGCGCTGCTCGCAGCTATGCCGCCCGCCCTCGCACAACAGGGGATTACAGGACCAGCAGATGTGCGTTGTCGGCGCCTTTGACCGCATCGCGCGGAACTGCCGTATCGAAGGTGACGAACTGTCCCCGGTGCCGGATGGCGAGCGCAAGCAAGTAGACGTCCGTAAGCTGGCGCGGTCCGTGGACGCGCGCCGGATCCACGATGCTGGCATCGAGCAGGCTCACGTCGTCGGGCCAGAATTCATGGATTGCCGTGGCGCAAGCCTCGCCCAGGCGTTCCGCTACCGCGGCGACGGAGAGCGGGTTGGGATATCCCGGATGCGCCAGGATCCGGACACAACCGTTCTGGGTGATCGGGCAGGAGGCCCAACCCTCACGCGTCTGGGCCGCAAACCACCGCGTGGCGCGCACATGCAGCGTGTGGTCGGCATCCAGAAGGGCGATCAGGACATTGACGTCCAGCAATGCGCGCATTAGGGACTGTTCACGGCCGGGTCACGTGGTACGCATTCAGCGAGAACAGGCCTTAATACGCATCGTCCTCGCGCAAGGCGTCGATAGCGGTGTTGGTCACGATGCCGCCGCGTTTCGGAAACGGGCGGAACCCGTAACGTGCTTTCGGCTCGCGCGCAGCAGGTGCCCTTGGCGGGGCAGTCAAGGCGTCCCGAGCCAGATCCGAAATGATCTTGCCCGCCGTTTTTCGCTCGCGCCGGGCGCGTTCCTTCGCGGCCTCCAGCACATCGTCATCGATATCGAGAGTGGTGCGCATGCATCAGATGCTAACACATCATACTCCTAGTCCATGTTTTGCTCCTCGGATAGTTCCTATTTTGGCGGTTGCAGATCGAACGATCGTTCGATAGACTGTCCTTTCCTGTCTGACCGGCGCCCGTTCAGGCTTTTCGCCCGAGCGGGCCCGGTTTGCGGTTTCCATCCGATGAAGCCCGCCCTCGCTGCGCTGCTGCACAATCCGCTCGTCTGGCGCGGCGATCAGCTGGCACGTGCCGACGATGCGGTTTGCAGCGGGTTTCCCGAGCTCGACTGCGAGCTGCCGGGTGGCGGATGGCCGAAAAGGGCGCTGACCGAGCTGTTGCATGACGTTCAGGGCATCGGCGAATTGCGCCTGCTGTTGCCAGCGCTCGGACGGCTGGCCCGCTCCGGCGAGGCGATCGTCCTGGTCGCGCCGCCGCAGCTTCCCTACGCGCCCGCATTCGCCGGTTCCGGCATCGGGCCGGCCCGGCTTTTCGTCGTCGCTGCGGCGGAGGGCAAGGATCGCTGGTGGTCGGCCGAGCAGGTGCTGCGCGCAGACAGCGTTGGGGCACTGCTTTTCTGGCCCGGCAGCCTCAACGATCAGCGTTTGCGGCGCCTACAGCTTGCCGCGCAGGACAGCGACACGCTGGCCTTCCTGTTCGCCGGCACGGCGTGCGCGGGCCAGGCCTCGCCATCGCCGCTGCGCTTGCGACTGGCTGCGGAAAAAGGCCGCCTGCGCGTCGATGTGTTCAAGCGCCGCGGCGGCGTCATGGTCCGGCCTTTGCTGCTGGATGTTTCGGCCGAGTCCGCTGCGGCGGGTCGGCATCGGCCTGCGCTTGGCGCGACCGGCGACGCACCGGCACCCAGCTATCGTTCTGCGGCCATCCGAAAAGTGAGCTTCAAGCCGCACTATCCGGTAGGCGGTCCGTCGGCGCTGATCTGGAATCGTGCGCTGGCGCGCGCCGATGAGGGCAGGAGAGGATCGAGGCCGGATCCACGCGAAACGGGTTCTCGCAATCGTACGCACGACGGCATCGTGGACCGCCGCGCCAGCCGCTCCGCCGACGCGTAAGCTTTCTGCCGTCGGGCCATGCTCTGGACCGCGCTTTATTTTCCCGGCCTTCCGCTCTCCGTGTTCGCGCGCGCCGGCACCGGGATAGTTGCCTCGGTCGTCAGCAGCGCAAGCCATCGTCCCGATGTCGTCGCCGCCAACGACGCCGCGAAAAGGCGCGGCATCGCTGCCGGCCTGTCGATCGCAGCGGCGCTGGCGCTCGATCCTGAGATCGCGATTCACCTGCGCGACGAACGCGCGGAAGCCGCCGCGCTCAAAAGCATCGCTTTGTGGGCCGGTCAATGGACGTCGACGATCAGCATCGAACCGCCGGCGATCGTGCTGCTGGAAATCTCCGCCTGCCTCAATTATTTCGAAGGCTTGCCCAAGCTGCTCGCGCGCATCGATGCCGGCCTTGGCGCGCTGGGATTTTCCGGCGTGATCGCCACCGCGCCGACCGCGCTTGCCGCGAGCATGCTGGCGCGGGCCGGCCAGGCGATCGCGATCGAGCATGCGACGGATCTCGACCCGCGGCTCACAGCATTGCCCACTGCGCTGCTCGACAGCGCACGCGCCGTGCTGGACACGCTGACCGGCATCGGCGTGCATACGATAGGCGATGTGCTGGCGCTGCCGCGAGACGGCGTCGCGCGGCGGTTCGGACAGCGGCTGCTCGACGACATCGATCGCGCGCGCGGCATCGAGCCCGATCCGCGCCCGCTGTTCGTGGCGCCCGAGCGCTATCACGGCCAGCTCGAATTGCCTGTGCCGGTGGCCGACGCCGAGGCGCTGCTGTTCGCCGCCAAGCGGCTGGTCGTCGAGCTCGCCGGATTCCTGCAGGGACGCGGCGCCGGCGTCACGCGACTGCGCTGCGACCTGATACACGAGGACGCGCCGCCGACCGCTATCACGATCGGCCTCGCCGCGACGCGTAGCATCGAACACATCGTCAATGTATTGCGCGAGCGCCTGGCGCGCGAACAGTTGCCCGACCGGGTCGAGGCGATTCGGCTGGTCTCGGAAGAAATCGCGCCGCTCCCGGGGCAGGATGGCGATCTCTTTGCCGGAGCCCATCGTCATGGCGAGAGCGGCGCGCAGTGGATCGAGCGCGTGCGGGCACGGCTCGGCGACGACTCGGTGCGCGAGCTTTGTCTCCATGCCGATCATCGTCCCGAGTATGCGTGGCGCTATCGCGACGCCGCACCGGCGAGCGCGGCGTCGCTTCCGGCCGATCCACCGCGACGGCCGCTCTGGCTGTTGCCCCGGCCGCGTCCGCTCGGCGCCGATCCCGCGTCCGCGCAGTTCTGCTTGCTGTCCGGCCCGGAGCGGTGCGATCCATGGCTTACGTCGAACTGCACTGCATTTCCAACTTCAGCTTTCTGCGCGGAGCCTCGCATCCGGAAGAGCTGGTTGCGCGCGCCAAGGAGGAAGGCTACGCGGCGCTGGCGATCACCGACGAATGCTCGCTCGCCGGCGTCGTGCGGGCGCATATCGAAGCGAAGAAATGCGCGCTGAAGCTCATCGTCGGCAGCGAGTTTCGCCTCGATGACGGTTTGCGGCTGGTCCTGCTGGCGACCGATCGGGAGAGCTACGGCAACCTGGCGGCGCTGATCGCGCGCGGCAGGCGCAGCGCAGTGAAGGGGAGCTATCGCCTGTCGCGCGCCGATCTTGGCGACGGCATTGCCGGCTGTCTCGCGCTGTGGCTGCCTGGCCGGGTTCCCGACGCTGACGAAGCGCGCTGGCTCAAACCGCGCTTTCGAGAGGCGTTGTGGATCGCCGTCGAGCGCCTGCTCGACGCCGACGACGCGGCGCGTTGCGCCGATCTCGCCGAAATCGGGGCGACGATAGGGCTGCCGCTCGTTGCCGCCGGCGACGTCCACATGCATGCCCGCGGTCGCCGCGCGCTGCAGGATACGCTGACCGCTATCCGGCTGAAGACAAGCGTCGCGCAAGCCGGTCACGCGCTCCATCCGAACGGCGAGCGTCATTTGCGGCCGATCGCGACGCTCGAGCGCATCTATCCTTCGGCGTGGCTGGTCGAGACGCTGGCGATCGCCGGGCGCTGCCGATTCTCGCTGGACGAGCTGCGCTACGAGTATCCGGAGGAGATCGTTCCCGCGGGCGAAACGCCGGCCGGCTACCTCCGGCGGCTGACCGAAGAAGGCTTTGCGCGACGCTTCCCTGCCGCTGACACGCCGCCGAAGGATCGCGCCAAGGTGCGCGTGCTGATCGAGCGGGAGCTAGCACTGATCGCCGAAAAACGCTACGAAGCGTTTTTCCTCACCGTCTATGACATCGTCAAATTCGCGCGCGACAACGGCATCCTCTGCCAGGGACGCGGCTCGGCGGCGAACTCGGCGGTCTGCTATTGCCTGGGCGTCACAGAAGTCAATCCATCGTGCACCGAGGTATTGTTCGAGCGCTTCATCTCCCGCGAGCGCGACGAGCCGCCCGACATCGACGTCGACTTCGAGCATCAGCGCCGCGAGGAGGTGATCCAGTACATCTACCGGAAATATGGTCGCGATCGCGCGGCGCTGACGGCGACAGTGATCTGCTATCGCCCGCGCTCGGCGCTGCGCGACGTCGGCAAGGCGCTGGGACTCGATCTGACGCAAGTGGACAGGCTGGCGAAGGCGGTCGGCTGGTGGGATGGCCGGCAGGCATTGCCCGAGAGAATCGTCGACGCCGGTCTGGACGCACAGAGCCCCGTGATGCGGCGATTGTCCGCCTTGGTGACGAGCCTGCTGGGCTTTCCGCGGCACCTGTCGCAGCATACCGGCGGCTTCGTGATCTCGCGCGGACCGTTGTCGCATCTGGTGCCGACCGAAAATGCGGCGATGCCGGAACGCACGGTGATCGAATGGGACAAGGACGACCTGGACGCGCTGGGCTTGCTCAAGGTCGA
>JBDTNP010000214.1:0-3331 GCA_039933695.1 Betaproteobacteria bacterium
GGAGCGCCTCGCCGCGCTTTGCGACCCGGCGAACTACCTTGGCCTGGCCGGCGAGATGATCGATCGCGTCCTCGCTGCCCGCGGCGCGCACTGAATGCGCTGCCGCCGCGCCGGCGCCGGCGGACCTACACGATCCGCTTGAGCAGGCGCAACGTCGCCTCGAAACGCTCGCCGTAGGGCGGGTACAGGAGTCGACCCGGCGCCGCGCGCGATTGCGCGAAGACCGGCTTCTGGTGCGAAAACGTCAGGAACCCGCGCTCGCCGTGATAGGCGCCGTAACCTGAAGCTCCAACGCCGCCGAACGGCAGGTTCTCGTTGGAAAAATGCCACAAGGTATCGTCGAGCGTCACGCCGCCGGCGATGGTGTGCTCCAGCACGCGACGTCGCTCGATCGTGCTTCCGCCAAACATGTACATCGCCAGGGGGCGCGGCCGCGCGTTGATCCGTTCGATTGCCTGGTCGAGAGTGGCGTAGGTCTCGATCGGAAGTATCGGACCAAAAATTTCCTGCTGCATGACGGCCATCGCATCGCTGACGTCGAGCACCAACGTCGGCGGCATGCGGCGCGTTCCGCCCGTTGTGGATCCGTCCGCCGCGCCCAGCTCGATCACTCGTGCGCCTCTTGCTCGCGCGTCGTCGAGCAGCGCGATGAGCCGGGAATGGTGCCGCTGATCGACAATGCTCGCGTAGTCCCCATTGTCGATCGGCGCCGGATACAGCCTCGCCACCGCGTGCCGGAGCGCCTGGACAAGCGCTTCGGCGCGCTGCCCGGGAATCAGCGCATAGTCGGGCGCGATGCACGTCTGCCCGGCGTTGAGCAGCTTGCCGATGGCCAGTCGCGCCGAAAGCGCGGCCAGGTTGGCATTGGCATGGATCAATGCCGGCGATTTTCCGCCGAGCTCGAGCGTGACCGGCGTCAGGCTTTCCGCGGCGGCGAGCGCAATGCTGCGTCCGACCTGGGTCGATCCGGTGAAAAATAGATGGTCGAATGGCTGGCGGGCGAATGCTGCGCCGACCGCCGCGCCTCCGCTGACCACGGCGAGCTCGCCAGGCGAAAAGTAGCGCGCGACCAGCGCTGCCAACAGCGCCGACGTCGACGGGGTGATTTCGCTCGGCTTGATCAGCGCGCGATTGCCGGCGGCCAGCGCGGCAACCGCCGGAAGCAGCGCGAGCTGTACCGGATAATTCCAGGGGCTGATGATGCCGACCACCCCCAGTGGCTGCCTTTCGATCCAGCTCCGTCCGGGACGCAGGTACAGCGGCGTCGGCACGCGCCGCGAGCGCATCCAGTTCGCCAGATGCCGGCTTGCGTGGCGCAGAGCGACGTCGACGACGAACAGCTCGGTCAGCCGGGTTTCCTGCGGAGGCCGGACGCCGAAGTCCTCCGCGACCGCGGCGACGATCTCCGGCTCGTGGCGATCGATTAGCGAGGCGAGCCGATCCAGCCGATCGCGCCGCACCTCGTGCGACGGATACCGCTCCTGGGAAAATGCCGTCCGCTGCAACGCATACAGCGCCGCGACATCGTCAGGCGTCGATGCTGGCGCACTCATCGCATGCTCTTGATGCTCTCGCATCGTTGCGACGGGCTTACCGGTCGTGCCGCGCCGCGGCGATCGCGTCGAGCAGGGTCGGCGGGTCGTGTGCTCCGGACACCGCGATGCGTCCGTTGAAAATAAAAAACGGGACGCCCTGAACGCCGACGCTTCGTGCCTCGCGGTCCTCCGCCGCGACCACGTCGCTCCCCTCGTCCGATTCGAGCACGGTGCGCACTTCCGCCGGGTCGAAGCCTGCGGCGGCGGCCGTGCGCACCAGCTGTTCTCGGTCGCCGAGAAAGGCGCCGTCGATGAAATAGGCGTGGAACAAGCGCTCGACCAGCGCGCTGATGGCGCCGAGGTCGCCCCGCGCCTGCGCCCAGGCGATCAGACGGTGCGCCTGGAAAGTGTTCGGCTGCATGACGATGCGCTCGAACGCGAACGGTATGCCGACCTCGGCGCCCACCGCGCGTATCCGCGAATAGATTTCGGCGGCTCGATCGGTGCCGCCGAACTTGGCAGCAAGATAGCTGGTGCGCGGCATGCCGTCCGCAGGCATGTCCGGATTGAGCTGGAATGGATGCCATCGGACGGCGATGTCGAGCGCCGGGTCGCGAGCCCTGAGCTCGCTCAGTGCCGCTTCCAGCTTGCGCTTACCGATGTAGCACCACGGGCAGACGACGTCCGAGATGACGTCGACCGCAAGCGTGTTCGAGGGTGGGTCGGCGGTAGGATCGCTGATCAAGGATTCGAACCGGGAAACGGGGACTTGGACGCGAGTATTGTAGTACCGCCGCCGCGATTCGTGCGTAGCGCGCTCGACACGACGATGACAATAGGTTCAACTGTCGTCTCGAGCCGATGAGTTTTTCCTGCCGACCGTGACCTCGCCGCAGCGCTGGGACATTTTCTGCTCGGTCGTCGACAACTACGGCGATGCGGGCGTCGCTTGGCGCCTCGCGCGTCAGCTCGTCGCGGAATATCGGCGCGACGCGCGCCTGTTCGTCGATGCGCTGCCGGTGCTGGCGCGGATCGCGCCGGACGTCGATCCATCGCGCGAACGGCAACGCGCGCGAGGCGTCGATATCGTGCGCTGGCATGGCGCGGACGTTCCGATGCCGCAGGCGACGCCCGGCGAAGTCGTCATCGAAGCGTTCGGCTGCGGCCTTCCGTCGTCGTACGTCGACGCGATGATCGCGCTCCCCGCGCAGCCGGCCTGGATCAACCTGGAGTATCTTTCGGCCGAAAACTGGATCGAAGGCAGCCACGGCCTGGCATCGCGTCAGCCGCGCCTGCCGTTGCAGAGGCATTTCTACTTCCCGGGATTCACGCCGCAAAGCGGAGGTCTGCTGCGCGAGGCGGGACTCCTCTCGCGCCGCGATGCATTCCAGAACGATGCCGCCGCGCGCTCGGCCTTCTGGCGCGCGCTGGGCGTCGCGCCGGCGGAAGGCGCGCTCGCGATCTCGCTGTTCTGCTATCCGAACCCGAATCTGCCGGCGCTGCTCGACGCGTGGGCCGACGGCGATCGGCCAGTGTGCTGCATCGTGCCCGAAGGCGTTGCGACGGGCGCGCTCGACCGGTGGACCGGCGGCGCGGTGCCGCATGCAGGACAAGTTCTCGCGCGCGGCCGCCTGTCGCTGGCCGGCATTCGTTTCCTTGCGCAAGACATCTACGACCAGCTGTTATGGGCGTGCGACCTGAACCTGGTGCGCGGCGAGGACTCGCTGGTCCGTGCGATTTGGGCGGCGCGCCCGATGATCTGGCAGCCGTACCCGCAGCCCGATGACGCGCAGCTG